>CAYTKX010000024.1:0-10495 GCA_964438495.1 uncultured Staphylococcaceae bacterium | reverse complement strand
GTCAATGGCGGTAATGACTCGATGGATACATGTTACAAACTATCAACCTTTTTCCGTAAGGCGAATGTTGATTGTAAAGTCATTGGTATTCCTAAAACTGTTGATAATGACCTCGCTTTTACCGATCACTGCTTAGGATATCCTAGTGCAGCACGTTATGTTGTACAAAGTATTCAAGATATTGCGCTTGATAATAAAGTTTATAAGAAATCAAAATTTGTTATCGTTGAAGTTATGGGACGTCACGCTGGTTGGCTTACTGCCGCCGCAAGTGTCATTCAAGACCCAGAATTAAAACCAGACTATATTTATTTACCAGAAGAAAAGTTTGACCTTGAAGAATTCTTAGCTAAAGCTAAAGAAGTATATGAAAAGAAAAAACGCGCCCTTTTCGTTGTTAGTGAAGGTATTGAAACGCAAATGCCTGCTAAAGATAAAGCCGTTGACTCCTTCGGGCATATGCAATTAGGTGGTTTTTCTGCGCAATTAGCGAATATTGTTGAAGAAAGACTTGGCTATTCAACAAGACCAATTGAATTTAGTCTATTACAAAGAGCCGGCACTTTAGCGATCACGGAAACCGACCAAAGAGAAGCAATTAAAGTTTCAACAATGGCAGTAAAAAGAATTGTTGCTGGTAAAACGGGTGTTATGGTTATCATTGACCGTAAACCAGGACCAAAATACAAAGTAAGTTATAAACTTAAAAACTTACGGGGCATTGCTAACGTTGAACACAAAATGTCACCAGAATTAATTCATGATGTCAACAATGGCGGAAAACTATTTAGTGAATACTTATTACCACTTATTGATAAACCAATTAAGTTAGAACTTGATGGTGGTATTACACGCTATACAATTTTAAAGAAAGTAAAAGTAAAATAAATTAAATCACTTTTGAAAATGTGAGGGTAACTAATATTACCCTCTTTTTATTTTATAAAGTCGTTATAATAATAGTATGGAATGGGTATTTATTGGTATTGCAATTGCTATATTTCTAGTAATATCGACTTATGCATGGATGGTAACAATTACTTTTGGACTATTATTCCGTCGTCCAATAACTAAGAAACAAGTTTATCTAAAGCCGCTTTTTGGACCTGGTTTTGATCAACATGCTGATGAAATGAATAAAACACAAAAGAAATACGCCGAAAAGAAGCATGAAAACATTAAGATTGTTTCAGGAACTATTTCAATAAGAGCTAAACTTTTTGAAAACCCAAAAAGCGATAAAGTAATTATCTTTGTCCACGGTTACTATTCAGCAGGGATGCGCGATATTGGTTATTTTGGTTCATTATATGATGATTTAGATGTTTCAGTTTTAATTATTGACCAACGTGCGAATGGGAAAAGCTCAGGGATGTATACAACATTAGGAGCAATGGAACGTTATGATGTCCGAGAATGGATCTTTTATATAAATAATCGTTATAAAGGGAAGAAAGAAATATATTTACATGGTGTTTCAATGGGAGCGGCCACAAGTTTATTAGTTACATCTTTAAACGGATTACCAAATAGTTTTAAAGGAGTTATCGCTGATTGCGGTTATTCTAGAACAAACGGTGTATTACTTTATGCAGGTCGCAGACTTGTGAAAATTAGACCAAAGACATTATTCTGGGGTATAAATCTTTTTGCTCGCTTCTTTGCTGGCTTTAATTTAAATAAAGTAAGAGTATCAAAAGAACTAAAGAAGAACACGAACATTCCTATTTTATTTCTTCACGGCACGGATGACCGTTTTGTGCCCTTTAACATGTCAGTTAAAAACTATAAAGCGACAAACGCGCATAAAAAGTTAGTCGTGTTTCCTGGAGCAGCTCATTGTGAATCATATTTAAAGTATCGCGAATTATATACAAAAGAAGTAAAGGATTTTTTACATGGTGAATAATATGTTTGTCCGCACTATTCAAATAGTCGGTGAAGAAAATTTTAATAAACTCAAAGATAAAAGAATTATTATTTTTGGAGTTGGTGGTGTTGGTGGGCAAGCTCTAGAAGCTTTAGTGCGCGTTGGATTTATTAATTTTACAATTGTTGATCACGATGTCGTTGAAGAGACAAATTTAAACCGTCAATTAATTGCAACTCGCGATGTCATTGGTAAGCCCAAAGTAGAAGTAGCCAAAAATCGTATGTTACAAATTAACAGTGAAATTGATATTCATACCGTTTTTGGACCCATAACCGCGCAAAAAATTGATGAATTCAAATTAGAAACATATGATTATATTGTTGACGCAATTGATAGTTTTGATGATAAATTAGCGCTAATAATTCATTCGCTTAATAACAATCTTCCGATAATAAGTGCAATGGGTGCCGGAAATCGTTTAGACCCAACAAAAGTATTTATGACAACAATTGAGAAAACTGAGGGTTGTCCGCTTGCTAAAAAAATACGTTATGCTCTAAGACAAGAAAAGTTAAAAGGACTTATTGTTGTTACTTCCAAAGAGTTACCTTTAACTAATACGGGGAAAAGGCCAGGTAGCAGTTCTTTTGTGCCACCGGCGTATGGTTTAGCGATTGCAAGTTACATTTTTAAAAATGTAATTGATAAATAGTGTATGATTAAACTATGAAACGAACGTTAAGATCTTATATATGGGAGTTTATAAAAAGTTCTTGGAACGTCTTTCGTTATAAGTTCTTTAAGATTAAACCGCCGACTGATAAAATTGGTAAGCATAAACAAATCACCATGCAAAAAGGCAATAATGCATTGGAAAATGCTATTTTTAGCGGTAAACCATTTGCAGCGATTCGTTTCGGGGCCGTCGAAATAAGCGCCCTTAATAACTATGAAAAGATTAGACTCGGTTTAGCGAGAAAATATAAGAAATCAGTAATTTATAGCATTAAGAATAACGCTGGTGTTTTCCCGCCCACTCCTGAAATTATTGATCATTACGCAAAGTATCTAGAATCTCACTTAAAGGAAACAGACATTCTAGGGGTAAGTGGTGTCCATATGGAAAACTATTATTTCAAACATTTAACGCCCAATGCAACCCCGATTCAAAACTGGACCCTTGATCCGATTTTAGGGGGCTGGTCACACTTACTAGCAGGAAAGAAAGTGCTTGTAATATCGCCATTTGCAACACAAATTAAGGCTCAATATAAGAAAAGACACTTATTGTTTCCACAAAAACCAGACATCTTACCGGATTTTGAGTTATTAACAATTGAAGCGGTTCTAACTAACGCTGATCAATTAGACCCCCGTTTTGAGAACTGGTTTGAAGCATTAGACTACTTAAAAATTGAAGTATTAAAACAAGATTTTGACATTGCCCTCGTTGGGGCTGGAGCATACGGTACGCCGTTATGCTTATATATAAAAGAACTAGGAAAGATGGCTATTCAATCAGGGGGCGCGACACAATTATTATTTGGAATAATGGGCAAACGGTGGGAAGACCGCGAATATGTAGCCCAATACGTTAATCCCCATTGGAGTAGACCATATTTAAAACCCCTTGGTTTTGAAAATATTGAGAAAGGATGTTATTGGTAATGAAAAAAGAGTTACAAAATAAAACACTTGTATTAATCTCTTTGTTTTTAGCGTTGGAGTTAATACTTTTTATGGCGCTTGATTTTGGGAGGTTAGGACTCGTATTTAACATATTAGCGTTATTGCTTGTGGCCATACTTGCGCCCTTTTTCTTTAACGCCATGAAAGTTGATTTAGCAAAAGGATTATATATATTATTAATGCCGATCTTATTTTATAGTATGGTGACCCTTTTTGCCCCAGCCTATGGAACGATGGATGTAATGTACAATAATGAAACATTCATGGGTTATAGTTTTTTTGAAAAAGTAGCATATCTTTTAGGTGCTGTAAGTATCATTTTAATTGGTTACTTTATTCGCAAAAGCGATGTATTTAAAGCAAAACACGTGTATATTGTCGTGTTAGCAGGATTTGCTGCTCCACTTTTAGTGTCACTTTTTGCCACTTTAATTAATTATGGATTTTTCCATACCCTTATATATAAAGGGAAGATAAACTTTTATGGGGGCAGCGGTTATCTAGTTTCTAAACAAGCTTCTTATCTTTACGGATTTAAAATAATGACCATTGATATTAATGTGCTTTTAACGAGCGCAGTTATTGTCGCTAGTGCTGGCTTAGGACTTTTGTTAGCGAAAAAAGAAGTTCATAAATTTGAACTAATTTCTTTATCAATAATTAGCGCAATTGGTCTTTTAACAATTATCTTAACCGGTTCGTTTTTAACACTGATCTTCTTATTACCGGCAATTATTTTTGCCTTATTTATCAGGTTTAATTTATTCCGTTATTTAAAGAATAAAGTTAGTGCGTATATTGTTATTGCGCTTATTGCATTAGGCACTCTTATCTTTACCTTAAACGCCTTTAATATTAGTAATATTAATGCTATTTGGGGAAACAATGCGCTCACGAGAAAACTATTTTTAAACGGCTATATGCAGCGTTTTTATTATGTATTCCGTGAAGCATTTACATTTCGTAATCTTTTAGGTGACTTCCGCAACTCGATCGGAACTGATGTTATTTTCCCAACCGGAAACTTCTTATTTGATGCGATGTGGATTGATGGCTTACTTGGCTTTTTATTCCTATTAACCTTCCTTGCAATATTCGCCTATAATTTATACCGCTATTTTATTAATGAAAACGACGATAAAGTCTTAAAGCTTATGTTAGTAAGTGTTTTAATTACTATGTTCTTCCGCTTTATGCTTTTTTATCCGTTTAACCAATACTTATATAAAGAATTTCAAGAAATTAACCATTTCCCCCTTAATCATTCGCCATACTTTTTAGTAGTCTTATTTTTAGCAGGTTATACATTTTATGTAAAACAAGAAGTGGAGGTCATTCATGAAGAAAATTAATCGTGGAATCCTACTTGTAGGGTTATTAACTATAACAGGATGCGCTGCAGTCCAAGAAACATTCGACGCTAACCAATTTCATACGCAAGAATTCAGTGAAAATTACTACCGCGTCATGCCCGACAAATATAAGAAAGAAGGTTTATATTTAGAAACAATAACCGATATCAGTGAAAGCGTAATCTTTGCAAGTCCTTATGAAAACGCTCATAACGCTATTATTTTAAATGACATCGCTAAAGGCTATATTACTATGGATCAAGCGGTTGAATTATATGGTGATGAACAAGTTAAAAATATAAACAAAGCTGATTACGGTAATAACGAAGCTGAATACTATTTACAATTAAATGAAGCCCTTGCCCGTCCTGGCAATTTCAATGCCTCATGGTTTAGTTATGCAAGACATAATAACTTAACATCCAAAAGAATGGGTGAAAGTGTCGCTAACGCCTTTAAAGCCGGTATCTTTTCTAAACTTACCGACTCTCTAATTGTTTGTAATGGGGATGGACCCTTAGTGAGAATGCAAATTGATGAAGAAGGAGTAGGCCAACAATTTAAGCACGAATTAATTAACTATCAAAACTTTGTCATTACCGCTCGTGGGGGGACAAGTGTTAACTATCGTGAATTAGGGCTACCTAATGTTACTAAAGCTAGAGTGATGATGGAATTAAGTTTCTTCATTGAAAAAAGCACGACAAGTCAAGCCCTTAAACATACAATCAAATATGAAGTACCAGAACTAAATGTTGATGATAATAGCATTACGACCGTAATGAGCATGGATCTTTCACTCCTCTTACCAAAAGACACTTTAAAAAGAGTAAGTGGGATGACTATTAAATATGAATTATTAGAGCACGATTATTTAATGCCAGGTGGCGTTAAAGATACAACAAAAAGCGAAGAGTTCGCCTTAATGCTTTATGAAGTTATGTTCCCTTATTCCGAATGGCGCTAGAAATATCCAACCACTCACTAATAATAAAATCAGCCTGATCATCATCAAAAGTTAAAGTTCCTTTTGCAGGTGTAAAGGTGAATTCATTAAAGTAAATATGATTACCTACTAAGAAAAAGTCAACCCGACAAAAGATAAAATCATCGGCGAGCTTTTCGGCATAACGCACTAATTTATCAAAGTTATCCGGTTTTTGTAATGGATTATCGCTTTTTTTCCAATGATTAAACTGGGCTTCATCAAAGGGAGTGAAATCAATATATAAGTTATCGTAGCGAATATCTTCATTCCGTCCTGACACAACGTAAAGATATTTAGCCTTTCCATTAAAGACATGAATTTTATATTCGATTGGTAATGATTTTGAAGTACCGACATATTGTTCAATAATAATTGATGGCCGAACTTTTGAATAATGGGGTTCAACTGTTTCCCGGCCATAATCAATTTGAAGCCATGCTTTCATTTTCTTTTTTAATGCTGGCCAATCTTCCTCGCTTTTATTCGTACAAATATGTAATAAGCCCGAAGCGTGATTCGCCTTTACAACGAAGCGCGACGGTAATCTTGCAAAATCAATTTCTTCGACGTCATTATAAATTCCAACCAAAGGAATTAAAATATCGTCTAATTTTTTTGAGGCGACACGCACACGCGCGCCAATACGTGAAGTAGCGCGAATTACATTTTCGTTATATGGAAAATGATAAAGCCGTAAGTATTGAAGCTTTTCAGTATAGCGACTTAGCTTATTCCAATTTAATTTATGACCGGTTATATAACGATATTGAAAACTAACGTAAAGTCTTTTGGACACAAGACGAAAAATCGGGCGCATTGTTTGTCCGATAAACCGTTTAAATTTATTTTCTTTGAAGTTTGGATTAGCCATTTTTTCGTTCCTTAAATTGTTTATAGACTAAATCCTCTTTACTAATAAAGAGAATACCTAAGTAGATTATGCCACCAATAAGGAGCGAAAGTCCAATTATAGCCAGACGATTACTAAAAGGGAAAAAGCTTTTTAAAAGCAAGACTGCAGTTAGACTAAGCGCCGAAGAAGCAATAATTTTAAAATTATTTAAGTTAAAAATGTGGCGATTAACTTCGTTTCTAGCAACAATGAAGAGAATAATTAATATCATAACTTCTGAAAGAAGGGTTACTATCGCTACACCAATAAGTGGATTATCCTTAAACACAAATAGGGCAAGAACAACACTTAAAACGATGTTAACGACTAAAGCGGCAAGCATTGTAAAGAAATAAACTTTTTCTTTATTTAAAGGTACGAGAATTTGTTGATAAATACCGTCATGGATTGAATAAGTAAGCATTAGTGAGGCTAAAAGGATTACCGCCCACACTGCATTATTAATCGAAGCCTCCGTCCAATAAGGACTTCCTTCGACAATAAAACCAACGATTTCCGGAGCAAGCCCGATCATAAACATCACAGCGGGCACGCCAATAAAGAAGGTGATGTTCATACTATAACGAACAATATTATGAAAAGAGTCACGGTCATTATCTTTTAATGCTCTTGTTGTACGCACCACAAAGACCGCACTTAATGAGGTAATAATGGTAATAACAATTTCAATCCCGCGCACCCCAACCGCATAAGCACCAGCAGAATTAAAGGAATTATCAAGTAAACCTAGCAAAAAGCTATCATTTTGATTGTAAGCAGTAATTAAAAAAGTAATCCCAAACACAAAAAGCAATGATTTTGTAAGGTAACCAAGTTCAATCTTCCGTTTAAAGGAAAGTTTAATTCCTTCTTTTTTCAAAAGAATAATATTAACGACCACTGTTAGAATTGTACCTAAGATGTTTATGAAGGTGTATAAAAACAAATCATGGTCATTTTGCACGAAAATGATAATAAGAAGTGCACTAAAGATAGTTAAAATAACAGCTCTCACTGACATATAAAAGACCCGATCAAGAGCAATGTATACCCATTCAAAGGAGAAGACTCCAACGAGAAAATTAACGGATAATAAGAAAATTAAATTCCATGTATCTCCAGCGATAAAACGGTCTTTACCAATAAACATAATGGCAATTAATAACGTAAAAGAAAGAGCGGTTGTTATAAGTTGTAAAACAAAAAAGGATTGTACCTTTTTATTAAGTGCCTCTGAATCATCTTTTACTTTCGCACATTCTCTTATAGCAATAAGGGGAATACCAAGTCTACTAATGATTAAGAAGTAATACACAAAAGTATTAGCCCATGTATACATGCCCATCGCAACACTTCCTAAAGCTTGCGACGCAAAAGGGAAAGAGATAAAAGAAAGAAGCGCAATCGTTACATTACGGATTAAAGTAAAAACAACGGGAGCCCGCATTTCTTTTCTTTGCATGAGTAAATTATATGATAATTTTAATAAAAATTATAACTTTTTCAATTTTTCGACTAAATGTTTAAAGGCTGCTAGTTGATTATCACTACTTAAGGTGTTGTTTAGTTTCGCTTTTGCCTGTTTAGCTTTTAAGGCATATTTGTTATAGTTTTGATCAATATCTTTCAAGGCGTTTGCAATTGTAAGTGGTTCATTATCACTAATCCAATAAATGTCATCGCCCACTAAATTATATATTTCAGTGTTATGTGTTGATATCGTAACGGTCCCGCTATTAATGAAGTCTAAAAGTTTTGACGGAATTGAATAAAGGTCAATTTGTTCGTCTTTTGGACGGGGATTAATATTTACTAAGGCTTCACTGGAATACTTTTTAGCATCCTCTGGTGTAATGTGTCCAAGGAAAACGATGTTCTCATTCTTAAGTTCGCTTAATGTTTTCGCAATGGGACCATGCCCTGCAATATAAAGCTTATAAGGAATGTCTTTTAGCGCAAAAGTGTCAAGGAGTTTTTGCACACCATAACGTTCATATAAAGCACCGGCAAAAAAGGCGTATTTCGTAGTTTTACCTTGCAAATCTGTGCTTTTTTCAATAAATCCCGGGGTAATTATATGTGGTTTATGTAAGCCATCAAAAAGACGGAGAAGTCCGGAAGTTAAAGCAATATAACCGTCACACATTTTACTACCTTTAAAAACACTTTGACTATATTCTTTTTTACTACCGGTTATATTTAAAGGATTATCGGTTAAAACGCCAATTGTGGGAACTTTATATATTTCCTTTATTTTGCGCGCTAATTTAAGAATAGTTGTGTTCATAACATCAACGACTACAAGATCAGGATTTTCAAGGCGGGCTAAATTTTGACCTCCAGTTAATATTCCAATCTTTTTTAAGTACGGAATATTTAAGTATCCCGGATAAAAGAAATTTTCTTTTCGCATATCTTTTAAGAATAAATCTTTTTCCATTGGCCGAGTGCTTAAAGCGATTACTTCATAATTTTCACTTAGTAAGTTTATTAACTTCGTATGAAAGTGTTGATTACTCGGATTAGGTGCAGTTTTATTTGTTTTTAGAAAATTTGCGTAATCTTCGGGGTGGCGGGCAGTTGTTAAATATAGTATTTTCATAACTTTCCTCCTAATATATCAAGATGAATGGCAATTGATTGTTCAATCGTAATAGCGCTTTTAGTGGCGGCTTCAAAAAAGTTCGAAGCGAAAAGAGGCTCGAGTTTATCACTAATCTTTTCCCCAGGTTGCATAATGTAGCCATTTTTCCCATGTTCAATCGCTTTATGGGCGGCGACCATGTTCGTATTTGTTAAAACATTTAGACCATGGGCTAGTGCTTCATTAATAACGTGCCCATAAATATCATAATTACTAATGTAGATAGCGTTGTGGGAGTGACTTAAGTAGCGAAACACTAATTCTTTATTTGCAAAAGGTAATAAATAAACATTTGTGAGCTTATTGTTTTCAATGTATTGGCGATACATCTTTTCTTCCCGCCCTTCACCCACTAATATGAGGGTATGATCTTTATTTACATTCGCCCATGATTTAATAAGACTTAGATTATTCTTTCTTTTGATAAAGCTAGTTATGCAAATCGTAAAGTTTTTACCTTCAACACCTTTATCTTTCCAAAACTTCTCTTTAATATCATCACTAATTTTAGTTGTTAATACATCTTTCTCGTATACTGTTGAATAAGGATAGTTAAAAATCTTATCGCTATCCGCTCCATAGTGAATTAAATACTCATTAGCCTTTTTAGCGGGACTAAAATAATACTTCGCGCCACTAATAAAGTACGATTTTATCTTTTTAACAATCTTTTTGTCCTGTTTAACAATTCCCCCATTAATGTAGAAAACATAAGGGATTTGTTTCCGTTTTAAATAACGAAGGGCGAGCATTTCAGTAAAAGTCGAATAACCGTTCATAATAATTAAGTCATATTTATGTTTCTTTAAATGACGGACTACACCCCAGGATAAATGGTTTTCATTACCAAGATTTATTCCTTTGATACTATGCAAAGTAAAATCATATTGCGCCTCATTATAAAAATGACGGTTCCGGTTTTTCGCTTTTAAGCGCTCGAAAATAACATGAACATCATGAACTTTCGCTAAACCATTAAAGAGTGCTACTTTGTAAGGGGCTGGATGATTGAAAACAATGAGTATTTTCATATATGTAATTATACAATAATTATTTA
>CAYTKX010000023.1:0-10618 GCA_964438495.1 uncultured Staphylococcaceae bacterium | reverse complement strand
GTGTTTTCACGACGTCTTTAGATTTAATTTTCTTTTTTTCTTTAAAGTTTAAAAGTCGTAAACCGTTTAAAATAACGATGACCGTACTTCCTTCGTGGACCGCAACCGCCACCCCCATTGGGAGCGTAAGGAAGAAATTTAGGGTAATTAAAAGGAAGACTACCCCCATTGCAAAGGCAATGTTTTGAATGACAATATGTTTTAGTTTTTGCGATACAGCGTGCGTTAATGAAAGCTTGGCAAAGTCATTATTGACAAGCACGCCATCAGCGACATCAATCGCGACATCAGTGCCGTCCCCCATTGCTATCCCTAACGTTGCTTCTACAAGCGCGGGAGCGTCATTAATGCCGTCACCAATCATGGCCACTAAGCCGTATTCTTTTTTTAATTCTTTGACGATATCTTGTTTTTCTTCGGGTAACACATTAGCGTAAATCTTACTAATGCCTAAGTCTTCACCAATCGCACTAGCGGTTAAAGCATTATCACCAGTAATCATAACGGTGGCGATCCCTTTACTATTAAAGTAATCTAGTCCTTCTTTAGCACTTTCTTTTGGTGTATCAAGTAAAGCAATAACAATAAGCGGCTTTTCGTCTTTAGCAAAGATGACAACGGTTTTACCTTCTTTAGCAAACTTTTCAGTCGTTAAATCACATTTTTCACTATGGGTAAATAAACTTGGTTTTCCGATTTGATAATTATGGTTTTGATAGTTTGTGGATAAGCCACTACCAATTGCATGTTCAACTTCCAGTTCTTTTACGCGCGCATTATTAAAATGATGCACGAGCGCGTGCGCGAGCGGGTGATTAGCCTTTTTTTCCATGCTCACTAATAAAGAGAGTGCTTCTTCTTTAGCGGATTCACTCATATCTTCAACGAAAATAACATCAGTAACACTTGGTTTACCGTGCGTTAATGTGCCAGTTTTATCAAAGGCTACTGCCTTAACATCTGCGAATAAACTTAAAGGCGCGCCGCCTTTAAATAAGACCCCACGTTTAGCAAGTAAGCTTAAGGCACTTAAAGTTGCTGGAATATCACTAACCGCTAAAGCACATGGAGAAGCGCCGATAAAAAGAATAATCATCCGGTTAAAGGCAAGATTCATGCCGTTACCAACATTCGCGGTCCATCCCATTACGTAATAACCAAATAAATAAAATAAGGGGGCAATAAGCATGACTGCAGTAACGTAGATTGGTTCAAACTTTTTAATAAAGGTTGCGGTTTTTGTAAAGTTTGTTTGCGTTTCACTAACAACTTTTAAGATTTTTGCTAAAACAGTGTCATCACTATTTTTGGTAACTTGCATCGTAAATACACTGTTACCGTTAATACTACCGCCAAAGACATCATCACCTTCACTTTTTTCTCTTGGGATACTTTCCCCAGTGATCATTGCTTCATTAATCGCGGCACTACCTTTCGTAATTACGCCGTCAGTCGGGACTTGGTCACCATTTAAAACTAAGACTAAATCACCAATTTTTAATGAACTTACGGGGACAATCGTTGTTTCCCCGTCTTCATTTAATAGTCTTGCATTTTGTGGTGTAATCTTTAAAAGGTTTGTAATTTCTTTTTTACTTTTCGCTTCAGCGTAATCTTCTAGAAAATGGGCGCCCGCAAAAATTAAGATTAATAGGGCAGCGTCACGATAATCACCAATAATAATTGCCCCAATTGCTCCTAATGCCATTAATATATGAATATTTGGTTTAAAGCGGCGATGTTTAATCGTTTCGGTAATCGTATTTAAAATCCCGGCGCTTACAACGTGGTGCCCGGCAAAAATAAGGGCGGTAATATTTAAAATCATCACCCATAACGGACTAATAAAAGTAATAGCGGGAATAAGCGGTAATAAGGCAACTAGAAATAAGAAAAGCCCGATAAAATAAAGAATTAAAGATATTTTGTGCCAATCAATACGTTTTTTAGTAGTGTTTTTCATAATTTTATTCCTCAATATGTTCTTGGGCTTGGGCAATAATTTCATAAATATGATCATCAACGATTTCATAAATTCGTTCTTGACCACTTCGGACATAAGTTACAACCCGGTGTTGATATAAAACCCGTAGTTGATGACTAATGGCACTTTGTTCCATTTTTAAAGCACGCGCAATATCACTGACATTAAGCGGATTTTGCCGCAATAGTAAAATAATACGTACTCTTGTTTCATCACCTAAAACTTTAAAAAAGTCTTTAAGGCGCAAAATTGTTTGTTCATTGTTGCTCATTTATTACCCCTTGCATGAATAGTTGTTCATATATTCATGTATTCATTATAAAAGATTTTGTTTATTTAGTAAAGTAATTTATGAAATTAGAGTTAAAATTACAAAATCAAGGAGTAACATGCCTTCATCAGTAACGGCAAAACGGTGGTTATCAATATAAATTAAGCCGGATTTATGTAGTTTTTCAATTTTATCAGCGTATTCTTTAGTAAAGTCTTTCCCGGTTCTTTTTTTAAAGTCAGAAATAGAAAATCCGTCTTCAAGCCGCAGATTAAGCATTAAGTATTCTTCGATAAACATCGCCTCTGTTATCGTATCTTCTTCAATTTTAGGGGTGCCCTTTAAATAATTTTTGAGGCCGCCTTTAATAATATAGCGTTTATTATTTATATATCCACTTGCTCCTAACCCGATCGCGTAATAATTAAAATTTCGCCAATATAATTTATTGTGAATACTTTCAAAGGAAGGAAGGGCAAAGTTACTTACTTCATAACGCTTATAGCCCGCCTTACGGAGCGCTTTTAAAATTATTTCATACATAGCACGACTTTCTTCATCACTAATTTTTGGCCACTTATTAATATAGGCAACGGTGTTTGTTTCAATTTGTAGGTCGTACGTTGCAATATGCGGGGGCGCTAGTTTTAAAATATTTGTTAAATCTTTTTTTAGTTCGCTTTTACTTTGCTTTGGTAAACCATAGATTAAATCAACACTAAAGTTTGTAAAGCCAACTTCTTTAACGAGATTTAAAGCTTTTTTAATATCACGGTACGTATGTTGCCGGTTTAAAGATAAAAGTCTTTCATCATTCGTCGATTGCACGCCAATGCTTAAACGATTAACGCCAAATTCTTTCATAAGTTCAAGTTTTTCTTTTGTGATGCTTTCAATGTTTGCTTCGACTGTGTATTCTTTTAAAGCCTTCGCGTATGGTTTTAAAAGTGTTAATAAGTCCTTTAACTCGGCAAAACTTAAAACTGTCGGTGTGCCGCCACCAATATAGATGGTGTCGAGTTTTTGGGGAACATTAAAAAAGGCTAAATCTTCTTTTAGCCTATTTAAATACGGACTAACCCATTCTTTTTGATAAATAAACTTTACAAAGTCACAATAATGACAAATGGCGCCACAAAAAGGGATATGGACATAAAGACCGTTATTCATCTTTTTTTTGGGGTTCAGGTTCGGTTTCAGTTTTTTCAATTTCCGCAAGAATTTTTTCGTCAGTGATCGGTTCAAGGACGCGGTCAAGTTCTTGTTGAATTGCGACTTCTTCATTTACTTCGCCACCCTTATCTTTTAAACCAGGGATGAGGCGCCGTAAAATAAAAGTAATTAAGGCAATAACGCCAAAAAATAAAATAAGGAAGAGAAGGATTAAGCCGGGATTATCAATCACCGCATACATATTTAAATATTTTTCCATATTAGTAACCTATGCTTTCTTTGTCGGAGTGTAAATGAATTTGTTTTTAAATTTTTCTTTACGGTAATAACCGCTGTTACTTAAATGATCCATACTAGTGCGCGCTGTTTCATAAGCACAGCCAATGACTTCTTTAAAATCATTAATCGTATAGTATTTTCCCATCGTGCAATGACGGGCGTAGAAATAGGCTTCGGCTCGAGAAAGACTTGGATCACTTTCTTTTAAATGTCTTTCTAAGCGTAATATATCGTTTTCACTAAGTTCAGGGGGAAGTTCACTAATGCCTAGACCTGCTTCTGCAACGGTCACTTTAGCGCTTGTTTGTTCTTCTTGCACTAAAGGGGCGGCCGCCTTTTTAGGGGTGTAAATTGGTAACGGTTTAGCCTTTTCTTCAAGCTTTGCGTATCCAAATAAGTCTTCTGGTTCTTCGTTAATGACTTCTTTAACTTCCGCGGGCGCTACTTCTTCGTCAAGGGCATGTTTTTCGGCTTCAAGTTCACTAGTTGTTACAAAAGTAATATGACTTTCAACCGTTTGGAGCGATTCATTAAGCACATTAATAAATAAGTCAATAAAGTATGTAAGATCGCCACTTTTTTTCACTTCTTGGAAGATTTCTTCGACATTTTCCTTATATTTATCATTCATTAATTCAAAATTAATAAAAGGAGCAATAAACGAAAGTTCATTTTGCGCTAAAAAGCTTTTGGCGACTAAAACAGCAATAATTTCACTATGGGCTTCAAAAGGTTTAATGTAATCAAGATAGAAAATAGTTAAAGCACTTTGCACAATCGACGGTAAGCTGTTACTTGCCATAAATTTATAAAAATCAGCAAGAAAATCAGTTACTTGATTAACGGGAACATGCGGATAAAGCGAACCAATAACTAGTTGCCGTGGCGCTTTTAGTTCGGTAGTCCGATAAATATAATTACTTAAAGGCGGGGCGTTAAAAATACGACCGATATCGCCTAAAAGTCTTTCATCAAACGATAACCACTGCGCATTACTAACGAGTTCTAAACCGCGATAATAGTCATTTAAAAACATTTCCCGCGGACTTAAAACACTAACCGCATCATTAATTAATTGGGTGACGATTCCTTCATTAAAAGTAATATCATAACCCGAAGCGACAGTTTTTAAAATATCGCGATATAAAAGGGCATTTAATGCTTCAAATTGGACATGATTTACCGTTAATTCTTGAATGCGAGCTTGAATGCGGGTTAAGCGCCGATCAAGTTGACTTATCCGGTCACTGATAGTCGGGGTTAAAACTACATTAATGCGATTACGTTCGACCGTTCTTAAGGGTAAGGTCGTCATAAAAGCATTACGATATTGGAGCACTTCTTTCCAAATATCATCAATTAAAGTGGTACCTAAAGCGCGACTGACCTGATTACGGGTCAAGTAGCGTTCATTACTAAAACGTTCTCCTTGATTAATACTCATAATTACCTCTCTTAAAGTTTAACATAATTACACCGCTATTAGTGTTAAAAACTATAAAACTACTAATTGTTTACTAATTATCGTCTTCAATGCTTAAAACTGACATAAATGCTTCTTGGGGAATTTCCACGGAACCGACTAATTTCATCCGCTTCTTCCCCTCTTTTTGCTTATCTAAAAGTTTGCGTTTCCGACTGATGTCGCCCCCATAACATTTAGCAAGCACGTCTTTTCGCACAGCTTTAATATCGGTGCGGGCAATGATTTTATTATTAATCGCTGCTTGGACAGGAACTTCAAATTGTTGCCGTGGAATGATGTTTTTTAAGGCTCTACAAATTGCTTCACCTCGTTTATAAGCGTTTGGGCGATAGACGATAACACTTAAAGCATCAACTGGTTGGCCATTTAATAAAATATCCATTTTCACGAGATTACTCGCTTTATAATCACTTAAACTATAGTCTAAAGTAGCGTAGCCTTTCGAATAGCTTTTTAGTTTATCAAAGAAATTATAAATGACTTCGGCTAACGGAATTTCATACGTTATTTCCATCCGTGTATCGTCTAAATACGTTAAATCAGTGTAAATTCCACGCCGTTCTTGGCATAAATCCATTATTGGCCCAACATATTCTTTGGGGGTCATAATTTTTGCGGTAACAAACGGTTCTTCAATGCGATCAATAAGGGTCACATTTGGTAATTTTGATGGGTTATCAACGGCAAGCATTGTTTTATCGTGGAGATGGACGTGATAAATAACACTGGGCGCTGTTAAAATAAGATCAATATCGTATTCGCGTTCTAACCGTTCTTGAATGACATCCATATGTAAAAGTCCTAAGAACCCACAGCGGAAACCAAAGCCTAGAGCGACACTTGTTTCCGGTTCATATTTTAAGGCGGCGTCATTTAAAGAAAGCTTTTCTAACGCTTCTTTTAAGTCACCATATCTTTTTGAATCACTAGGATAAAGACCGCAGTAAACCATCGGCGTTATTTCGCGATATCCGGGTAGTGCTTCTTTTGCTTTATTTTTCACTAAAGTAACCGTATCACCGGTGCTAATATCTTTAATATCTTTAATTTGGGCCGCTAAATAACCGACTTCTCCTGCTCGTAAGACATCACGTTTTACTTCTTGGGGGGTGCGAATACCTAATTCAGTTACTAAATATTTTTTACCAGTCGCCATCATTAAAACTTCGTCACCCACTCTTACTTCCCCTTCTTTAATACGCATCATAATGACAACCCCACGATAAGAATCGTAATAACTATCAAAAATAAGTGCTTTTAAGGGAGCGTTTACGTGACCGGTTGGGGCAGGGACGTATTTAACAACCGCTTCTAAAACAGCGTCAATATTTGTTCCCGCTTTTGCGCTTACACCGATAACTTTATCACTACTTAAACCAATACGCGCATCAATTTCTGCTTTTACTTCTTCTAGGCGCGCACTTGGTAAGTCAATTTTATTAATAACTGGAATAATTTCTAAATCATTATCGACCGCTAAATAAACGTTTGCTAATGTTTGCGCTTCAACGCCTTGGGTGGCGTCAACTACTAAAATAGCGCCTTCACAAGCGGCAAGGGAGCGACTTACTTCATAGGTAAAGTCGACGTGTCCCGGCGTATCGATTAAGTTAAGTTGATATGTTACCCCGTCTTTAGCGACATAATTTAAAGCCACCGCGTTTAATTTAATCGTAATACCGCGTTCCCGTTCCAATTCTAAAGAGTCGAGCACTTGGGCTTTCATTTCCCGTTTTTGTAAGGTGCCGGTATGTTCGATTAAACGATCAGCAAGCGTTGATTTACCGTGATCAATATGGGCGATAATCGAGAAGTTTCTAATAAGTTTAGGGTCGTAATTCATATCTTTTAGTTCCTATGCTAAAGCATTATACCAATTTTTAGTGTTTTTTTAAAAAATGACGTTAGAAAAATGATTTCTTTAAGGCTTAAAGCGTTAAAAGAACATCTTTTTATTAAATTCAATTTAATTTAAGAGGAAAGGCGTAAGTAATCTTTCAATTTCTTCAGCGCTACTAACTCGCTTAAGGACACCGTTATACCTTGCTAAATGTTCGCGGTACGGCGAAAAATTATAACGCCGGTCCATTAGCAAAATAAAACCATGATCTTTTTCGGTACGAATAACGCGCCCCATCGTTTGTAATATTTTGTTAAGGGCCGGATACACATAGGCATAACTTACACCATCATTTAAAATCGTATCAAAGTATTCTTTTTCTAAGTCTTTTTCAAAGGAAGGGGGCGGATAACCAACCCCTAAAATAAAGATTCCACTTAAGCGGTCACTTACGAGATCAACCCCTTCACTAAAAGAGCCACCCAGCACCGCTAGACCAATTTTCGTACTCGTGGGGGCAAAGGTAAAACCTTCAAGATACGCTTCTTTTTCAAAGTCTGACATCCGTTCTTTTTGGATGATTAATTCAAAGCCTTCATATTTTTCTAGCTTCGCGTGAAGTAATTCTAAATACGCAAAACTAGGGGTGTAGACTAAATAGTTGCCCGTTTTAATAGCGGTGGCTTTTAAAATACGTCTCACAACCGCGTCTAAACTTTGTTCCCGGTCTTTATAATATAAAGAGACCGTCGCATCAGTCATTATTAAAAGCTGCTCTTTTTTAAAGGGGTTTGTAATATGAATAATATCGTTTTCAATGCCTAAGATAGTTTTAAAATAGCTTTCGGGCGCTAAAGTGGCGCTAAAAAAGAAGACATGATCAATTCCTTTAATGGCACTATTTATAAACGTTTCCGGGTTTAAGCATTTTATGTAAAACCGCGGTAAAAACTTCTTATCTTCATCAATTTCCACATATTGCACGAAGTTATTATTAATTAAACTGTGGATTTTAATGAATTTATTTACATCGAAGAAGAAATCACGGAATTCGTCACTTACATCTTTGCCCATCTTTTGCATATAATCACTACCGACTATTAAAAACTTTTCAAGTAACGCTAAAAGTTTCGCAGGAAATTCATTAATCGTTTGTAAGGGCGGAATAATATCAACACTATATTCGTCTAATACTTTAACAATCCGATTAATAACACGACGCACTTCTTTATGCAGTTCTCCTTTTAAAGTTTTACGGAAACTATAAAAGGCACTAAAATCAAGACGTTTTGAATAATTATCCATCACTCTACGCCCTAAGTTATGTGCTTCATCGACTAAGACAATATATTCACCTTGTTTTTGATCAAAATAGCGTCTTAAGTAGACAAAAGGATCAAAAAGATAGTTGTAATCAGCGATAATTACATCACTAAATAAACTTAAGTCAAGCTGAAATTCAAACGGACATAATTCATGTTTTTTAGCAATTTCTAGTATTAAAGTAGGTGTATATTCATCATAATTCATGTAAATATCAAGAATGGCGTGCTTAAGCTTACCATAGTAATTACGGGCAAACGGACATTCATCTGGATTACAGGCAATCTTATCGTTTAAACACATCTTTTCTTTTGCACTTAAGTTAATACTTTTTACACGTGCTCTTTGATTAATAATTCGTAAAGCGTTTTCGGCTTGGATTTTTCCGCTTCCCTTCGCCGTTAAATAAAAGATTTTAACCCCGTTTCGTTCGCCCATTCTTTTTAAACTAGGATAAAGGGTCGCCATTGTTTTACCACTTCCGGTCGGGGCATTAAAATAACGCTTTTCGTAATTTGCTAGTCCTTCTTCAACTTCATCCATCATCTCTTGTTGACTGGGCCGCACTTTTAAAAATGGGAAAGTTAAAGCTTTTAAATCACTATTTCTTGTTTGAATGTACGTTTCTACTTTTTCATAGAAACTAAAATAAATGGCAAAGTAAGAATTAATATCATGCGTTAATTCTTCACGGGAAAAAGTATAACGCTTAATCATCTTGCGGTCATCAATTTGACTAATATATGTTAGTTGGACATCAATTTCATTTAAGTTATGTTCTAAAGCATACATTAACGCATAACATTTAGCCTGTCCTAAATGCCACGCTTCATGGGCGGCAAAAAAGACTTCAATGTCACTATTTGTCGTCTTAATTTCTTCGATAATGATTTCGTTATCATTAACAATAATGCCGTCAACCCGGCCTTGGAGCGTTACTTCATAAACGTCATAGACAAAAGTGTGACTTAAAAATTGTTCCGCTAAGTAGCGTTTATTTTGTTTTGCCTGATAATACGCATGAATTTGCGAACCTTTTGTCATCGTATCAATATTAAAAACACGGGTATCAATATCACCACTTCGTAAGGCATAATCGACTAAACCATGGACACTAAGAACGATTTTATTCATTACGACCCTTTGTTTTTAAGATTGTCGGCAGTTTTTGTTTTTCGCCATTAATAAAACTTTTTGCTTCAATAATGTTTTTTCCACTTTTTTGCAGCGTTAAAACTTTAATTTGTCCGTCTTTAAGTTGGATCACTAAGTTATTTTCGTCATCGATAAATAAAGTACCCACTGGTTTATTCACCTTATTATTTAAAAATCGGGCGTCATAAAGCTTTAAGGTTTCATTAAGATAGATTACATTTGCCCCGGGTTCAGGACTAAACGCTTGAATCTTGCCTAACACTAAGTTAGCTCTATCTTCGGTAACGTTTAAGGCTTCGTCTGCGGCTTTTAAAAGCGGCGCGTATGTTACTTTAGTTTCGTCTTGCGCTATCCCCTTATTTTCGCCACTTATCACCTTTGGTAATACTTCTTTTATTAGTTTAAACGAGGCTTTAACCATTTTTTCACTAACAGAAGCAAAGTTATCACTTGGTAAAAGAGGGAAGGTTTCAATGCCAAAAATAGCACCAGCGTCCATCTTTTCAACCATTTCCATCAGCGTCACGCCCGTTTCTTCTTCATTATTTATAAGCGCCATTTGAATCGGAGACGCGCCCCGATATTTTGGTAAGATTGAACCGTGTAAATTAAGGGCTTTATAGGTTGGCGCCTCTAAGACGGCAAGCGGCACAATTTGCCCATAGGCAAAAGTTAAGATTAAATCAGGTTTAAGATTTAAAACAAAATCATATTCAAGTCTAATTTTATGCGGGGTAAAGACCGGAATATTATAGTGAAGGGCTACTTCTTTAACTGGACTTGGTGTTAAAAGTTTTTTACGGCCCACTAAGGCATCTTTTTGGGTAACAACCCCAATAATGTTATAGCCATCTTCAATGAGTATTCTCAATAATTCAGCGCTAAAACGCGGGGTTCCCATATATAGAATTTTTAATGCTTTCAATTTTTCCATGCTCTAATTATAAACGATATTAAGAATATAGTGATGTGATAGCAAAAAAAGGTAAATATTATGACTTTTTTTATAGGGGAAATTATTTGCTAAGATTGTAAAATATAGGTATAATATAAAAGATTATATTGAAAGAGGTGAAGTATGCCAAATATCAAGTCACAAATCAAACG
>CAYTKX010000022.1:0-10627 GCA_964438495.1 uncultured Staphylococcaceae bacterium | reverse complement strand
TATATGAAGTTTGTAATCTTGTTTGTTTAAGTAAGTTATTTAAGACAACTTCAGGCACGACATCACGTCGTAATTCAATAACAACCCGAATCCCTTCTTTGTTGGATTCATCACGGATATCAACGATGCCATCAATTTCTTTATTACGCACTAAAATTGCAATTTGTTCAATTGTATTGGCTTTATTAAGTTTATATGGGAATTCGTCAATGACAATCGTTGTTTTATCGCCTTTTTCTTCAAAGTGTGTTTTGGCGCGGACGATAATACTTCCTTCCCCGGTTTCGAAATAATCTAAGATGCCTTTACGACCTAAAATTGTCGCTCCGGTTGGAAAGTCAGGACCAAACATTGCTTCTTCCATAATTTCGCGTGGAGTAACGTCTGGTCTTTCGGCGACTAAACGGATCGCGTTAATCGTTTCTGATAAATTGTGGGGCACCATGTAAGTTGCCATCCCAACAGCGATACCGTCACTTCCGTTCACAATTAAGTTAGGCATGCGCGACGGTAAAACTTCTGGTTCTTTTTCGCTTCCGTCATAGTTATCGACAAAATCAACGGTATCAAGCTTAATATCACGCACCATTTCGGTGGCAATCTTGCTCATTCTTGCTTCGGTATAACGCATCGCTGCAGCTTCGTCACCATCAATACTTCCAAAGTTACCGTGGCCATCTACTAATGTATAACGAAGGCTAAAGGGTTGCGCCATCCGCACTAAGGTTGAATAAATAGCTTGGTCACCATGTGGGTGATATTTCCCCATGACATCTCCAACAATCCGCGCACTTTTTTTATGCGGTTTGTCCGGTGTCATACCTGTTTCATCCATGGCGTAAACAATACGGCGGTGGACTGGTTTAAAGCCGTCTCGTACATCAGGAATAGCCCTACTTACGATGACTGACATTGCATAATCAAGGAATGATTTTTTTACTTCATCGACCACATCAAGGGGGTGAACCCCTGAATCGATACCTTCTAATTCGTGTTTTTCTTCTTCTATTGGTAAATCTTTTTTATTATCTTCACTCATAACTTGCTCCTTTTTAAATGTCTAAGTTTTTCACAAAGAGGGCATTTTCATTAATGAAGTCTTTGCGAGGTTCAACTTTTTCACCCATTAACTCTTCAAAGATTGTGTCTGCGGCAATCGCGTCTTCAATTTGCACTTGGAAAAGTTTGCGGTTGTGGGGATCCATTGTTGTTTCCCATAATTGTTGGGCATCCATTTCCCCAAGCCCTTTATAGCGTTGGAATGGATAGCCTGGTCTTAAATCAAGATCAACTTTAAGTTGTTCTAATTGTTCATCGTTATAGCAATAATATTTTTTACCGCGATATTCAACTTTATATAAAGGTGGTTGCGCGATATAAACATAACCATGTTGCAATAATTGCCGCATAAAGCGGTTGAAGAATGTTAATAAGAGGACCCGAATGTGACTACCGTCGACGTCAGCGTCTGTCATAATAATAATTTTATGATAACGGGCTTTGGTAATATCGAATTCTTCAGCAATTCCCGCCCCGATTGCTTGAATCATGTTGCCAATTTCCGCATTTTCATAAATTCTTCGCTCTTGGGCTTTTTGGACGTTTAAGATTTTTCCGCGTAACGGTAAGATTGCTTGCGTGTGGCGATTGCGACCGTTTTTGGCGCTACCACCCGCACTATTACCTTCAACGATAAAGAGTTCTGCTTCTTCAGGGTTACGGCTCGAGCAATCTGCTAATTTACCTGGTAATGTTGTAAATTCAATGCCATCTTTACGGCGAATTCCTTCGCGCGCTAAAGTAGCAGCCCGCCGCGCTTTACTTGAAAGCATAATCTTTTCTAAGATTAATTTTGCTTCAGCAGGGTTTTCCATTAAATACTCTTCAAGTTTATCGCCCACAACTTGTGAAACAACGCTACGGACATCAGTGTTACCTAATTTACCTTTCGTTTGCCCTTCAAATTGCGGTGCAGGGTGTTTAATCGAAATAATGGCCGTCATCCCTTCAGCGACGTCTTCATAAATAAAGCGATCATCTTCGTTTTTATGGAATTTATAATCACGAGCATAATTATTGAAAATACGACCCATCGCTAGTCTAAAGCCTTGTTCGTGCGTTCCGCCGTCACCTGTTTGAATGTTATTAGCGAAACTAAAAATTGTTTCCTTATATTCAGTCGTATATTGAATAGCAACTTCGACTAAAATGTGGCTTTTGTTACCGGCGATTTCAACGTCACCTTTACCTTCAATAAAAATGACATCTTCCGTAATTGGGGTTTTCGTTTTATTAATATGGGAAACATATTCGGCAATTCCCCCTTCATAATGGAACTCTTCCCGTTTTACTTCAGCGTCTCTTAAATCTTCAATGACAATTTTAATGCCGCGATTTAAATACGCCATTTGCCGCAAACGGTTGCTCACTGTTTTATATTCAAAAGTTACTGATTCTTGGAAGATTTTTGGATCTGGTTTAAAGGTAACTTTTGTTCCTCGTTTATCGGTTTTGCCAATTTCTTGGAGCGTACCTTCAGTTTTTCCACCGTCAACAAATGAAAGGTAATATTCAACGCCATCTTTATAAACGTTTACTTCAACTTTTTCACTTAAGGCGTTGACGACTGCTGCCCCCACACCGTGGAGACCGCCTGCTACTTGATAGGCGCCTTTACCAAATTTACCACCAGCGTGTAAAACCGTAAAAATAGTTTCGACCGCTGATTTACCAGTTTTTGAAACGATACCAGTCGGCATTCCCCGGCCATTATCGCTAACGCTTACCGAGCCGTTTTTATTTAAAGAGACGATAATTGTATCGCAAAACCCGGCTAAAGCTTCGTCAACCGCGTTATCAACGATTTCCCACACTAGGTGGTGTAATCCAGGAATTCCGGTTGTCCCAATATACATCCCGGGACGTTCACGAACAGCAACCAAACCTTCTAAGACCTCAATATCTTCAGCAGTGTAAGATTCTCGAGCTTTTAATTCTTTTTTAGCTTGTTCTAATTCTTCATCGACAACATGTTTTTTGTGTTCATCACTCATATTAGTTAATCCTCCTAATTTCTTTCGTGTCGGTTACTTCATATATTGCATGAGCGTAGTTATCATAGCGCGTTGCAGTAATGAAGGATTGCTTACATTTAAGTAATAAATTTATTAATCGTTCTTGATGATTGTCGTCTAATTCGCTTAATACATCATCGAGAATAATAATCGGTTTTTTATGGTCTTCTTTTTCCATAAAGTATGGGGCGAGCGTTAAGGCGATGGCAATTAATCTTTTTTGTCCTTGGGAAGCATGTTCTTTCACACTTCTCCCGTTTAAGATAGCGATAAGATCATCGCGATGTGGACCAAGGGTTGTCGATTCAAGCGCCTTTTCTCTTAACCGCACACTTTCGAGAACTTTTGGGCCACTTTGCAAGATCGTTTCCTTACTCCCTAATGAAGAACTATATTGTAATTTCAGATTTAGGAACTCATTTGTTAATTCTTTCAGTATTTTGTTAACAATAGCGGCTAAATCTTTAATATAGGTCACTCTTTTAGCGACAACTGTAGCGGCTTCTTCAAGAAAGGGGGTGTCAATGAGTTTTAATAACTCTTCACTGTTTTCTTGCTTTAAGAGGGCGTTACGCTCTTTAAGAAGCTTTTCATAACGCGAGAGTGCCGCTAGATAGACTTCATCTTGACGCACGATATTTGTGTCGATGAATCTTCTTCTTTTCGCCGGTGTGTCATCGAAGAACAAGACATCTTCTGGTTGGAAGGTAGTGCAACTTACATAACGACTAAGGTGCGAAAGTTTTGGAATTACTTTTCCGTTTACCAACACTCTTTTACTTCGTTCTTGTAATTCGATTTGAATCTCGGTACGGCTTGGGGTGTGGATCGTTGCGACAATGATTGCTTTTTTCATTCCTTGGCGAATTAAGTTTTTCGTTTCATTCGTGCGGAAACTTTTCGCAAAACCAAAAAGATCAATCGCTTCCACGATGTTTGTTTTACCGACCCCATTATCGCCAATAATGACATTAAGACCACTTGTGAAAATGGCGCTTAGCTTAGGGTAGTTACGGTAATCCAGTAGCTCAAGGTTACTAATTAACATGTTCGACGATGGCAACTTTCTCGTTATAGGCGATTTTTTCTCCGCCATAAAGTTTACGGCCGCGTCTTGTTTCAACGACGCCATCAACTTTAACTTCACCATTTTGAATAACGATTTTTGCATGACCACCGGTCGTGACTAAATCATATTTCTTTAACGCTTGCTGTAAAGTGATGTAGGCCAAATCATTCATAAATAGTATCGCTCCTTGCAACTATAGTACATTATACCACATAACGAAAAAAGGGAATATAAATATTCCCTTATTTTTATGACTTTTATTGCGTTTCTAGCGCTATTTTTCTTTGTTGTGAGGAATTACTCATAACGCCCCGCTTTTTTGCCTTAAAGGCTTCTAAAGGGCCTAAGTTCTAATCGGAGTGACGATTAAGACGAGTGAATCATCTTCGGCTACACGAATGCTAAAGGGTTTATTGCTACCGTTAAAGCCGATCGTTACTTCTTCAGCTTGGGCGGCTTTAATTGCACTCGCCACTAAAATGTAATTGAAGGAAATGTCGAGCGGTTCACCGACGTATTTACAAAGTGGTACTTCTTCTTTGGCGGTTTCTGCACTTAAGGTTGAACGAGCGCTTATGACAACACTTTCCGGACTTAAGGAAAGTTTTACGATGTTATCTTTTTCAGCAGCGTATAAAATTGAAACCCGGTCCATTGCTTTTAATAGTTCGTTTGCGTTTGCTTGTAAAAAGCTTTGATATGTCTTTGGAATAATGCTTCTCGTTGGTGGATATTCACCAGCGACTAAGCGGGAAACGACTAAGGTGTTATCAAACGTGAACGTAACTTTATTGGGGGAGGCACTTATTTCCATCGTATCAACCCCAATCATTGTTTCTAAAAGTTTAGCGATGTCGCCCATAATGCGAGCACTGACGTTTGCGACAAAACTAACATTGTCTTTTAAGTTTACAACTTTGTTCGCAAGTCTAGCGCTATCGGTAGCGACTGCGGTTAATGTTCCTTTATCAGCGTTTAAGTTTAAGGCTGTTAAAATGGGCCGTTGTTCTTTCGTGCTTGCGGCAAAACTTGTTTGTTCCACTAGACGAATAAATTCTTTAGTGTTCATTTCAAAACCAGTGCCGTTTTTTGTTAAATCTAAGTCAGGATATTCTTTACTGTCAATTGCTCCTAGACGATATTCAGTGCGGCCATCACTAATTTGGGCGATGGTACGATCAATAACTTCGACACTTATCTCATTGCCTTCCATCTTGCGAATTGATTCGTTTAAGGTTTTCGAAGAGATCAGTGCTTCACCAGGAATAAACATGCGAATTACTTCGAGGTCATTTACTCGCATTGGAATATGGGTCTTAATCGCAAGTTCACTATTTGATCCAAGTAAAGTTAATCCCGTTTCATTTAATGTTAAGTAGAGGTTGCCAAATATCGGAATAGGTGATTTGGCTAAGGTTGGTCTTGAAGCGATAGCAAGGCCTTTTAGAAATTGTTCACGGTTGATTTTGAATTTCATTTTTAATATTTAATTCCTTTCAAATATATAATGATAATAATAAGGGGTGTGGGAAGTGTGGATAACTCGCCACTTCGGGCTCTTTGTTCCATTTATTTTAACACAGAAGCAAACGCTTTATTACATAAAACTATTGTAAGCGTTCTTTTATTTCGTTAATTGCCTGGACAATTGCCGGATCGGTTTTCAACTGTTTTTCCACTTTTACGATGGCGTTAATCACAGTACTATGATCTTTACCCCCAAAAGCTTTACCAACCCGCACAAACGGAACATCTAATATTTCCCGGGTTAGGTACATGGCGATATGGCGAGCAAGGGCGACTTGACTTGTGCGATTACGGCCAATAAGTAAGGCTGGTGTTAAGTTATAATAATCAGCGACAACATTAATAATCTTGGTTTCACTTAACTTTGTAACAGCATCTTTAACGTTAATTAAAGATTGGACTGAGTTAAGGGCTACTTCCATCGTAACGTGCTTCGTTGGCGCGATACTTATAACATAAAATAATAAGCGATTTAAGGCGCCTTCTAGTTCACGGACGTTGTTTGGAAAGTTTTCGGCAAAGAAGGTAATTACTTCATCATCAAAGTCTTCAATTTCGAGGTTATTGATAGTTATTTTCTTCCGTAAAATGTTTTTTCTTGTTTCAAGATCAGGTGTCGTAATATTAATTTGAAGCCCGCTATTAAAGCGAGTCACTAACCGATCTTCAATCCCTTGTAATTCACTTGGGTGACGGTCACTTGTTAAGACGATTTGTTTACCAGCGTTGACAAGTAAATTAAAAAGATGGAAAAATGTTTCGCTTGTTGATGGTTTATTCGCTAAAAATTGCACGTCATCAATAAGTAAGACGTCTAAAGTACGGAAAAAATCTTTAAGTGATTCCCCCGGGTTTTCCTTAACGTAGCGAATATATTCTTCAGTAAATTCATCAGCGGTTACATATAATACTTTATAATTAGGGTTATTTTCTTTTACGTGGTTACCAACGGCGTGTAAAAGGTGCGTTTTTCCTAAGCCTGAAGCACTAAAAAGAAAGAGGGGGTTATATAGTTTTCCGGGTGAATTAGCGACGACAATTGCCGCTTGATAAGCTTGTAAGTTACTAGTTTGACCCACAACGAAATTATCAAAGGTTAAGTTAGGATTAACTTTAGCGTTTTTAAAAAATACTTCTTTTTTCTCTGGGATAATTGCGCCAACTCGCGAAACCTCACTTTTTTCAATGAAGTTAATGGTGTAGTTAGATTGGGTTATTTCACCGACTGTTTGTTCAATAATGTCGCGATATGTTGTATTTAACATTGACTTCGCTAAACTAGAATTAGCAATCGCAGTTATTACATCATTATTAATAGAATGAATGTAAGTGTCAGGGAAGAAAGCACTAAATACGTGCCGGTCGGGAACCCGTTCTTCTAGTTTTGCTAATGTTCGATCCCATATTTGGGTGATTTCTGAAATTGTCCTACTCATAAACTATATGCCTCCGCATTTCTAGACATAATTTACCATAAATGTGGGAAAAATAAAGCAATATCAAAGCCACGTTGATTTGTCCACAATATACCTCCCTTTTTTATATGATTTTATGTAGTTATCCACCAAATCCACAAAATTAGGCTGTGGATAACAATGTGGATAACTTATTCCATGTGGATAAAGTGGACAAAAAATTGAGTTATCAACAAACACCTAAAGTTATGCACAGTCTTTTTGTATCGTACAATCACTATTTTATGTGAAAACCACACATCTTAAACACTTTTCCACATAATTGTGTGTATTTTTACGGTATTTTCCTAAAAATGTAACAAAACACGGTGAAAAGTAGTAATTTATTCCTTAAAAAGGGGGCCTCTCCCCAAACATAAAATAAAAGAACATTTTTATTATTAAGGGCTTTGGTTGACTTTTACTATGTAAACCACTAAAATTAATCGCGAACAACTATAAGTTGGGATTGAAGGAGAGATAGTATTATGAAAAGAACATATCAACCAAGTAAGATAAAAAGAGCCCGTGTTCACGGCTTCCGCGAAAGAATGTCGACCCCAAGTGGCCGCAAAATCATTCGTGCGCGTCGCGCTAAAGGCCGCGCTTCTTTAACGGTCTAAGAGTAGAATTACCTTTTGGGGAGCAAAGTGAAAAGGGAACATCGCATTTTAAAAAATGAAGATTATCAGGTAATAATTAAAACTGGTAAATTAGTGAAAACTCCGCTTTGCTATGGTTATTATCGACCAAATGAACTTGAAAGATTACGGGTCGGTGTCGCTGTTTCAAAAAAGATTGGTAACGCTGTAACTCGTAATAAAATAAAACGACGCATTAAAGCGATCGTGAGACCGTACACAAAGACGCATGGTGGTGATTTTGTGCTTGTCGCGAAAAAGGATGTCTTAGAATCATCGTTTATCGACTTAACAAACGCCATAATGAAGATATTTTCGGAAAACGGAGAAAAACATGAAGAAACGAAATAAAAGATTTTTAAAGCTAGGGGCAATTGTTGCCGGCCTTTTTGTGCTGTCATCTTGTACCGCTAGTTTTTGTTCACCAACTGATATTGCCCATATGTTATATAACCAAGATGGTCAATTAGTAACGACAGTTGTCGAAGGGGTTGAAGAAAAAACGCACACTCCGACAATGGTCACCATTCTTGCAGGAGCCGAAAAACAAGGGTTCCGCGTACCAAGTATTGAATACTATGAAAAGCTTGATCAAAAAGTACTCGACTTTTCACTTTCTAAATTTGATAACAAAGATGGTTTAGCGGGTGAAGAATTAAATAAAGCGGCCCTTAAAAAATGGGGACACTTAAAATTCTTAGGTACAAAAGATGCGACCGTCGCAAGTGAAGGAACAGCCCTTTGGGGAAACTGGACGATTTGGACCCATGAAATTGGTCAAGAAATCGGGATTGAAAATGTTCCTGACCGCGACTTCTCTAATTACTATAAGACCCAAATATATAACAAGATTAAAGCTTCAAGAGCGTGTATTGCTATTTATGATGGTGAATATGGACCAGAGGATAACAAAATACCAGTTGAAGCAAAGACTTGGGGCGGGGCCTTTAATAAAGGGCTCATTGAAGGATTATTTGTTTATCCAATTGCCGCCTTACTTGAAGTATTAACAAAAGCTTTTGGCGCTGGAGGATGGGGTCAAATTTTAGCGATCTTGATTACAACTATTTCGGTGCGTGGTTTATTAATCTTAGTAACCTTGAAACAAACAATTGGTGCGCAAAAGATGCAAACATTGCAACCAGAACTTGCAAAAATACAGCAAAAATACCCTAATTCAGATAAAAATCAATATGAAAAACAAGCACTTGCCCAAGAACAGATGGCGTTATATAAAAAGCATGGCGTTAATCCGCTTGGCTCAATTTTAGTAATGTTATTACAATTCCCCATCTTTATTGCCGTTTGGGGTGCGATGACAGGATCAGCAAGTCTTGCTAGTGACGCCGTTATGGGGCTTAACTTAAGTGCCTTACTCGGTCAATCGATGATTAGCAACTGGTTCCAAAGTGGTTGGTGGACTGCTTGGGTGCTTTTCACCTTAATGACGATTGCTCAATTTGTTTCCACAAGACTTTCAACCTGGCTTAATAAAAGTAAACGAAAAGCAGTAGAAAAGACGACTGTTAATCCTGCCGCTGCTAAACAACAAAAACAATCAAATATGATGATGAACATAATGCTTATTATGATTATTGTAATGTCCTTTACCTTACCAGCGGCCATGGGGGTTTATTGGTTTATCGGTGCCCTTATTAGCATCGCACAAACCTTAATCGTCCACTACGCGATGAAAGGAAAGAAATAATATGCGCATATTTGAAGCAAAAAACTTAGATGAAGTATTAAAACTTGCAAGCGAAGACCTCGGTATTCAAGTTGAAGACTTAATTTATGATGTTTTAGAAGAAAAGAAAGGTTTATTTAAATCCTCGATTAAAGTTAGTGTTTATGAAACGACTGATTATATCGATTACGCTGTTAAATACTTAAAAACTGTCGTTGAAGCCCTTGGATTTAAACCTGAATTTAAGACTGAACTTGATGGCGATGTCATTAAAATTGAAATGAGTACGAACCACAATTCCATCCTTATTGGTAAAAATGGTCGTACATTGCTCGCCTTAAATGAAATTGTCTTAGTAGCGTTAACCGCGAAATTCAAAAAACGGATTAGAGTACTTCTTGATATTAATGAATATAAAGTTGATCGCTACCGTAAAGTAGTAAGTATTGCTAAAAGAGTAGCAGGCGAAGTTGCAAAAACAAAACACGATGCCACGCTTGATCCGATGCCAAGCGATGAAAGACGAGCCATCCACAATGCGCTTAGTGATTATCGTAATGTTACGACTGAATCAATAGGCACAGGGCGGGAACGGCAAATTGTCATCCGTTATCGCAATGCTGAAAAAACAAACAAGTAAAAATAGATATAAATGAAAGACCACCTAAAAGGTGGTTTTTTGTTATTAAAAAGTGGAATATGTTAAAATATCTTTATGTTAGATACGATAGTTTCACTAGCAACACCCCCGATGATGGGCGCATTAGCCGTCATTCGTCTTTCCGGACCGGAAGCTTTTAGTATTGTGACGAAAAGTTTTACAAAAGACTTAACAAAATTAAAAGATAAGGCAATCGTTTACGGCAAACTTTTTGATGATGAAGAGTTGGTCGATGAAGTTGTCGCTTTTTGTTTTGTGGCGCCGCACTCCTTTACTGGGGAAGACGTTGTAGAAATAAGTTGTCACGGCAGTATGCTTATCGCAAATGAGATTATTTCCTTAATGATTAAAAATGGTGCCCGTTTAGCGGTCCCTGGTGAATTTAGTAACCGCGCATATTTAAACGGGAAAGTTGATCTTGTTCAAGCGGAAGCAATTAACGATATGATTAACGCCACGACGAGTGAAGCTAAAAAGTTATCTCTGCTTTCGCTTGTCGGCGAAACAAGTAAAA
>CAYTKX010000021.1:0-11206 GCA_964438495.1 uncultured Staphylococcaceae bacterium | reverse complement strand
GCTAAATTGCGCATATTAGCCTGCAAAAACGTTGTTTTAAAGCCAAGGTCATTAACGACCGTTGTTTTGGTAATTAGTTTGCCGAGCGTTACATTATTAGGTAGCACCATCGGTAAAATAATGATGAGTAAAAGGGCGGAAATTAAATAAGAGGCCGCGACCATATAAAAGAGCATTAACTCGGCTTTTCGTATTAAGTAGACTACCCGCTCATGGCGATCAAGGAGACCTTCAGCTTTTAAAATTTCTTTTTCATAAAATGTTTTAACTTCATTTTCCTTACCACTTATTGCTTTAACATCCCACGGTGTTTCACTATCAATTGTTGTAAAATCAAAGATTGTTTCTGCTTTTCCGCGTAAAAGAACGAAGTCATAATAGTCATCAACCGTATTAAAACTAGCCTCACTTTTTAATATTGGTGAATAACCACGTTGTAATTCGCCACTTGTCGGATGCTTTTTATCAACGTAAAAAGTATAAAGCGCCTTTGGTAATTTTTCTTCGGCGACAACTTGTTTAATTCCCCCGGTTTCTTCGTTTACTTCAAATAGACCAGAATAAACCGCGATTAGGCCAATCTCGGTTAAAGTATCAGCGTAACCCGCACTTTCACCAATCATCGTAGCGGGTACATAAAGAAAGATTGCTAAAACGACGACAATAACGAAATCAAGAAATCCCGCAAGAAATCTTTTACCGTTCGTCTGCCGTACAAAATAATGATTCATTACGCACCACTTCCTTCGTCAAAGCGATCAGCGAATACTTCTTCATTATAAGAATCATCGCGAACATGCGCTTCCTTGGCTAATTCATCTAAATATTCAGTTTCATCAAGATAAACGGTTGAACGCGTTAAGTCGACTACTCGCGTTCCGGCGATTAAATCATGTAAACTACGCCCTTTACGGTTAAAGACCATAATCGTTAACGAAATAAAGGGGAATAAAATAGGCACAAGGAAGTTTGATAAAATATTGATTAATAGATAGGCAAAATAACGAAGTAATAATTGTAAAGGACCAACTTTATAGCCGATATGCGAAGTTACGCCAAGTTTAAATACTTTTTTACCAGGTGTTTGCCCATGTTTTAAAAAGATTGGTAACGCTAAAATAACAATCGAAGTCGCAATAATAACTAAAATGGTGTTTTCAAGCATCACAACATCATTGATTGTTTTTAATAATGGTCTTTTATTATAAACCGCAATAGCGTCACGATAAATTGAATCATAAAATGTATTCATTTCTTTAGCGTCAGGATTTTCACTTTTATAAGTGTAGCCCGGCACAAGGAAAGGGTCAAAAGTTTCCGCTTCTTCACTTGTATCACTTGGTACCGCACTATATCTTTTAGGGTTTACTTCGTCATTAACCTTAACAAAAAGGCTATTTTCTTCATTAATCATTAATATATTTTCCGCGTACCACACATCATCTTTAATTAAACTTGGATCTTCGACACCGCGATTTAAAAAGATGGTATAAAACTTATACGTTGCTTCCGCGCGTTTTGTAGGCACAACGCTATTTGCGGTAATTTTAACGTCATCAATATTACTTTCATCTTCTAAAAGCGGACTACTAAGCGTTACTAAGTGACTACGCTTCATATCCCGGTTATTCTCTGCCACGGCTGCGTCATATTTATAAACATTATTTAAAATAGGATGAACGGCAAACCAAAAAAGATTCATAATTGCATACATTATAATTAAATCTAAAAATAATGCACCGGTTCTTTTTAAGGCATTACCATTCGTAATATTTAAATTTTCAGTTACTTTTGTTTTTGGTGTCTTCATTTTCGTTTCTAATACATATTACTACTTTGCAGTAGTAATAACAAATAATAAGATATAAAAGGCATTGCTTCTAAAACAAAAAACTCTCCCGAAGGAGAGTTAATTGTTTCGTTTCTATAATCTTATTTTAAGATTTCGGTAACGGTACCGGCACCGACGGTGCGGCCACCTTCACGAATTGAGAACTTAGTGCCGTTTTCAATGGCGACTGGGTGAATAAGTTCAATTGTTAAGTTGACGGTATCACCAGGCATAACCATTTGGACATCGGCTGGTAAAGTTACAACACCGGTAATGTCGGTTGTACGGAAGTAGAATTGTGGACGGTAGTTCGTTAAGAACGCTGTGTGACGGCCACCTTCTTCTTTCGTTAAGACGTAAACGGTTGATGTGAACTTTGTGTGTGGTTTAACTGAACCAGGTTTAGCAAGAACTTGACCACGTTCGATTTCATCACGGGCAATACCACGGAGTAAGACACCGACGTTATCGCCAGCTTCAGCGGAATCAAGTAATTTGCGGAACATTTCAAGACCAGTAACGACGGTTGATTTCGTTGGACGAATACCGACGATTTCAACAGCTTCGTTAAGTTTGACCATCCCTCTTTCAACCCGACCGGTAACGACGGTACCACGACCACTGATGGTCATGACGTCTTCGATTGGGAGTAAGAATGGTAAGTCGGTTAAACGGGCTGGGTTTGGAATGTAGGTGTCGACAGCTTCCATAAGTTCAAGAATTGGTTTGTCTGCACCAGCTTTGCCGTCTAAGGCATCACGAGCGGAACCACGGATAATTGGGGTGTCATCACCTGGGAAGCCATAGGAATTAAGTAAGTCACGGACTTCCATTTCCACGATGTCAACGAGTTCTGGGTCATCGACTAAGTCAACTTTGTTTAAGAAGACTACGATATATGGAACACCAACTTGACGGGCAAGTAAGATGTGTTCACGAGTTTGTGGCATAACGCCATCAGTTGCTGCAACAACGAGGATTGCTCCGTCCATTTGTGCGGCACCAGTAATCATGTTTTTAACATAGTCAGCGTGCCCTGGACAGTCAACGTGTGCATAGTGACGGTTGGCGGTTTGGTATTCTAAGTGTGAAGTATTAATTGTGATTCCCCGTGCTTTTTCTTCGGGTGCTCTGTCAATTTGGTCATACGCGAATGCTTTAGCGCCACCTTGGTTTGCTAGGACTTTAGTAATGGCCGCGGTTAAGGTTGTTTTACCGTGGTCAACGTGACCAATCGTACCAACGTTAACGTGGACTTTACTTCTGTCAAATTTTTCTTTTGCCATAATATTTTCCTCCTAACTTGTAGCGTTTTATTATAACGCTTTTAGTTTATAGCAATTCTATACTTTTTTCAAATTAAAGTGCTATGAATATAGCCTTTAGCGGGTTAGCGATTACTAACACCGGTTTTTTTAATGATTTCTTCAGCGATATAACGTGGACATTCACCATAATGATCAAATGACATCATGTATGTGCCACGGCCTTGGGTGAAGCTTCTTAAGTCAGTAACGTAGCCAAACATTTCACTAAGTGGAACTTCGGCGTTGATGACTTTCGCGTTCCCGCGTTGGCTTTCATCCCGCATTGACCCTCTTCTTCTTGCTAAATCACTAAGGACATCCCCATAATATTGTTCGGGAACGGTAATTTCAACTTTCATGATTGGTTCAAGTAAGACAGGATCAGCTTTTCTCGCTGCTTCTTTAAGCGCCATTGAGGCGGCAATTTTATAGGCGGCTTCACTACTATCGACATCATGGTAACTACCATCAAATAAAGTAGCTTTAATATCGATAACTTGGTAACCAGCCACTAAACCACGAGCAAGGGCATCTTTTAAGCCTTCACCAATAGGTTTAATAAATTCACGGGGTACTGTTCCCCCCACGATTGCGTCGACAAACTCAAAGCCTTTGCCTGGGTTTGGTTCGAAGCGAATCCAGACGTGTCCGTATTGCCCACGTCCCCCTGATTGTTTAATGTATTTACCTTCAACTTCGGCCATTTGACCAATCGTTTCGCGATAGCCAACCATTGGAGCACCGACGTTAACATTAACGCCGAATTCACGCCGTAAGCGGTCGACTAAGACGTCAAGGTGTAATTCACCAACACCGGCAATAATCGTTTGTCCGGTTTCCGCGTTTGTGGTAACACGGAAGGTTGGATCTTCTTCGACGAGTTTTGATAGACCATTACTCATTTTTTCTTGGTCAGCCCGTGTTTTTGGTTCGATTGCTTGTTCAATAACTGGTTCAGGGAATTCCATTCTTTCGAGCACTAACTTGTTCTTTTCATCACAAATCGTATCGCCCGTTGAAGTGTTTTTAAACCCAACAACCGCACCGATATCACCCGCTTTAAGTTCAGTGACTTCTTCACGGTGATTTGAATGCATTAACACAAGACGGCTAATACGTTCTTTGGTGCCCTTAATGCTGTTATAAACATAAGATCCGGCTTTTAATACGCCGCTATAAACGCGGACATATGCTAAGCGACCTACGAATTGGTCGGTCGCAATCTTAAAGGCAAGAGCGGCAAGTGGGGCATCAATATCATTTGGAGCGTCAACTGGGGTGCCATCCATTAATTCTGCTTTAGCAGGCGGGATATCAATCGGACTTGGTAAGTAATCAACGACCCCATCAAGTAATGGTTGAATCCCTTTGTTTTTGTAGGCACTTCCACAGAATACGGGGAAGAATTCACCCGTTAAGACTGCTTTACGAATGACTTTTTTAATTTCAGTAGCCGAAGGGGTTTCGCCTTCAAGTACTTGCATCATGAAGTCATCGTCGAATGCAGCAATTGTTTCAAGTAAATGTTGTTTCGCGGCTTTAGCTTTTTCGACAAATTCAGCTGGAATTTCTTCGACATTGAAGTGTTCCATTTTATCATCATAGAAATAGGCTTTTTCTTCAATAATGTCGATCATTCCTTGGAATTTACTTTCGGCTCCTACTGGGATTTGGACGGGCACTGCATTCGCTGCAAGGCGACTATGTAATGTTTCAACCGCCATATCAAAGTCGGCACCGATAGCGTCCATTTTGTTAACAAAGACAATACGGGGAACGTTATATTTTGTTCCTTGACGCCACACGGTTTCTGTTTGTGGTTCAACCCCACTTTTGGCGTCTAAAACAGTAACTGCACCGTCTAAGACCCGAAGTGAACGTTCTACTTCAACTGTGAAGTCAACGTGTCCTGGGGTATCAATAATGTTAATGCGGTTTTCTTTCCAAAAGGCAGTGGTCGCTGCACTTGTAATCGTAATTCCGCGTTCTTTTTCTTGGACCATCCAGTCCATGGTGCTTGCGCCTTCGTGCGTTTCACCTACTTTGTGTAACCGTCCGGTATAATATAAAATCCGTTCAGTTGTTGTTGTCTTTCCGGCATCAATGTGGGCCATAATACCAATATTGCGCGTATGATGTAAATCAAATTTCTTATAATCTGGCATACATCCTCCTAATAGCGGTAGTGAGCGTAAGCTTTATTTGCTTCCGCCATCTTATGGGTATCATCGCGTTTTTTCACAGATGCACCGGTTCCGTTAGCGGCGTCAATAATTTCAGCAGCTAAGCGTTCTTCCATTGTTTTTTCGTTGCGTAAGCGTGAATAGTTCACTAACCAACGAAGTCCTAAAGTTGTTTTTCTTTCGGGGCTTACATCAGTTGGGACTTGATAGTTTTGTCCTCCCACCCGGCGAACTTTAAGTTCGACCTCAGGCATGATGTTACTAATTGCAGTGGCAAAGACGTCCATCGCTGGTTGTCCGGTTTTCTTTTCAATACGAGCGAACGCATTATAAAGAATCGTTTGTGATGTTCCTCTTTTACCATCGTACATAATTTTATTAATTAAGCGTGTAACAAGTTTTGAGTGATAAATTGGATCTGGTAAGACATCACGTTTTGCAACACTTCCTTTACGTGGCATATCGTTTCCTCCTTCCTTCTATAATCGAGTGATATACGTTTGTGTAATTAATTTTCTGAATCTTGTGGTTTTTTCGTTCCGTATTGACTACGACTTTGGCGTCTTTTTTCAACACCGGCAGTATCTAATGTACCGCGCACGATGTGATAACGAACCCCTGGTAAGTCTTTAACCCGGCCTCCACGAATAAGAACGGTACTATGTTCTTGTAAGTTGTGACCTTCACCACCAATATAAGCAGTAACTTCATATCCATTTGATAAACGAACACGAGCGTACTTCCGTAATGCTGAGTTTGGTTTCTTTGGCGTCATTGTGCCAACCCGTGTACAGACACCTCTTTTTTGTGAGGCATTTTGATCAACTTCTCGGCGCCGGAGTGAATTCCATCTTTTAGTAAGCGCGGGAGATTTTGATTTATACACTGGTTTAACACGCCCTTGACGTACTAATTGGTTAATTGTTGGCATGTAGTGTTTCTCCTTTCTGCAATCCCTAGTTGTGCTTGACACACAACCGGGTGTATCAATATTTTTCTTTTAAAAACGACCTAAAGGTCATTGCACTTTGATATTATATGGACTAGTCGCTTCTTTGTCAACTATATTAATGTTAAAAAGTGAAATTTATTTTAGGTCTTTTTATTATATTAATAATAAGGGTAATAAATAGAGCGTTACGCAGTGCGAATTTTAATTTCAACACTGGTCGGGGTCATAAGTCCAATTTCGATCGAAAAGCCAATTTCGCTACCGTCATTAAAGGTGCTGCGTTCGAATAAATAACGTTGCCAATCATCAATTTTAATTTTATTTCCGGTTTTAAATAAGGAGAGATTGTCGGCTAAAGAATTAGCGCTTCCATACCACTTCTTCGTCCGCCCAGCAGCGTCTAGTAAGTGGAGATGTTTATGAGTTTTGTCGGTGCTTCGTGAGCCGGTGTTACTGGGCCCAATTTGCGTATAAACTCCCGGAGTTAAACTAATTTCATCGCTCCAGCGGACATCTGTTCTTGAATAGGTGGTCCGTAAACGGGAATCGACGTGATAAATGCGCACTCCCGGTACGGTAAAGCCGCGCGCTCCGCCGTAAGAGACTTGTGAATCTTTAGCGTTTAACCCTGTTGGCGTGTAATACTCAAGCATGATATATTCATCATAGCCGTGACCATTCCAATTTTTATTAAGAATAATGAAGTCACCACTTGATTCAGCAGGACGTAATGTAATATCGCTATTGCCAACTGCGACATATGGTTGACTCCAGTTATTTACAAACTTGGAATACATATTATGATCCACAATATTAAAGTCCATCATATCAATACCGCCGGAAGGCATCGATACACTATCGTAATCGTAATAATCTTCTAATCCGAGTAAGTGACCCGTTTCATGAATAAAAGTATGAGCGTCTGGTTTTAAAGCGGTATAACCAGTTTGCGCATAAGTAAACTCATAACTTGCCCAAGCATAAGTATTGAATGTTGGTTTAGTGGTGTTTGGATAACGGTTCCAATAATATTGATAAGCCCAAAATACGTCGCCACTTGTCGGCGCTAAATAAACCATAAAGATTGCATCAACATGGCCATCATTATTTAAGTCATATTCTTTAAGCTTAGCGGCCGGTAGCGTATCATAAATACTTTCTAAAACGTAATGAGTGGGGTCCCAATAGTTATCAGTTTCTTCTTTAGTTTCTAAAGTGCCGGTATCGTAACTCATAACGTGCGGATCTAATACTTCACCGCTTATTTTAAGTTTGCCGTAACTACTTTTTTCATAAAAAGAAGCAAGTGATTCCCAGCCCGTATCAGCGCTTTGCCCAAAGAAGGTTTTTTGGAGATTGGCCTTAATTTCTGCGTCGCCACCATAAATTGGTGAGTTTGTAAATTTAACAGGTACTACTAATATTTTTTGATTACCGACTGAGCGCCATGTTGCGACATCAATCGATTTGCCAAGGACATCATTTTCGTAAATGAAACTTGTTGGTTTATAAAAGTTTTGTAACCCTTCAGGATCAACGGAAATCGGGGGGTCTTCTTTCGAGATCGTTGAAGTTGAAGTGCTTGTGTTATTACTATTACTCGCACTATTTAAAATATCCTTTAAGGATGCGCAGCTCGTTAAGACAAGGATTCCGCTTAAAATAAAGATTGCTTTTCTAATGTGTTTTTTCATCTTATAGTACTTCTACATTTATTGTGGCAAATTCACTATTAATATTTTCAATAAATACTTTATAACCAAACCGCGTGCCGTCGTTAAAGACAAAGTTTGTAAAGTAATTGATGCCGAAATCGTCGCCTTTGGTAAATAAAGAGGACGAATTTGCAAGTTTATAGTTGCCATTTATGTTTTTACTTTCTTTTGGTTCTAATAGTTTATATAGTTTATGATCTTTAAAGGGGGCGCTATTATGACCACCAGAACTATTGCTATGCGCCACAACTTCCGGCCAATTATGCTCGCCTTCATAATCGTTAACGTAATAATAGTTATTTATTAACCCCGTCTTTACTTCATAGACTGTCCGTGCATCAACGTGATACACTTTAACGCCATTTGCCTTTGGTAATTTAAAGGCGGCATTTAGACTACTATCTAAGGCGTTTAGTTTATAAGGGGTGTAATATTCTAATAATAAATATTCATCATTTGCCCGCTCATTCCAATTTGTTTTTAAAAGTAATAAGTCACCACTAGCGTTAAAGGGCCGCAGTTTTACTTGCCCACTTTTACTCATTACATAAGGACGGGTCCAATTAAGAAGCATCTTGGATAATCCAGTATGATCTCCTAATGTGTAATCCATCATATCAAAGCCACCAAGCGGGGAATAAGGGTCATCATAATTTGTGTTGTAATAGTCAGTAAGCCCTAAAATGTGGCCTACTTCATGAATATACGTATGGGCATCCGGCTTTTTAAGGTCTTTTATGTTCATGTAATAATAACTACTCCATGAATAAGCATTAGCTTGACGGGATAATTGACTTTCTAAGCGATTCATATTCGAGGCAAAAGCCCAAAAGATGTTATTTGTTGCTTTCATTTCATAAGGATGGGCGTAAATTACATATAAACCATCAATAATGCCATCATTATCAGTGTCAAAGTCGGCAAGATTACCGCCATGTACTTTTTGATAGTTAACAAGTGCAGCGTTTGCAATACGTGCGGTTTCATTTATTTTATCGCTATTAGAACGGACACGCTCACGAATTAAAGTCGTGCTATATTCAGGTGGTAAAACGAACCATGGGGCAACCGTTCCTTCAATCTTCAGTTTGCCGTAACTTGACTCATCATAAAAGCCGCTCACTGAACGCCATGAAGTTAACTCGTTTTTACCAAAGAATGCATTTTGCAGGTGAATATGTGCAGTTTCCCCGTCTTTACCGTCTAACTTATTTAATGGGTAATCAGGAAACGCTACCGGTAAGACTAAAAGTTTTTGCCGTCCTCTACTATTTAATGGCACGACTTTTGTCTGCGGATTAGTGCCCGATTTTAAAACATCGATATAATCTTTAACGTAACCCGCAGGTTTAAAATATGCATCATGCTCTTCTAAAGTATATGTATCGTTATCTTTAATGTTTGCATTATATACGACAAAAGAACTTGCCGTTTGACAACTAGCAAGGATGAGTAATGTCGTAATAAAAGTTGTAACTTTAAGATTTCGATTCATGCTTTTTTCCATTCACTATTCTAATTGATTTTAGTCAATTTTACAAGGTATAGATAATATTATCTATTACAATAATTTAGAACTTTAGTAAGAAAAAGCTAGGATTTTATTTTCCTAGCTTTAACTTTATAAATTACTTTATGCTTTGCGAATTTGGATTTCGACACCTTGTTCGGTCATTTCACCAATTGTGATGCTATAACCAACAGGGGTGCCGTCATTAAAGGTATCGCTCGTTTGGAAGAATTTCATCCATTCGGAGGCCCCAATTTTAGCGCCGGTTTTAAATAATGCTTTATCGTTTGCGGATGAGACAGTTTTAAACCAGTTTCCAAAGTTACCAGTATAACCACGCGCGTCAATTAAATGGAGTAAGTTATAACCATCGACACTTCTTGAACCAGTATTACTTGGTCCAATTTGGGTAAAGGTAAAGTCATTGTAATCAAGGGTGTCGCTCCAATCTTTGCTCACTAATTCTTCGGTTTCTAAGTTATAGACATATTTTTGTAAGCGGGAGTCAACGTGCCATATACGGACTCCTGGAACACTAAAGGTTTTATTGCCGTTTGGATTACGGGAAGTTTTATACCCGTTAACGTCTTTAGCGTTTAATCCGTCTGGTGTATAGTATTCAATAGCGACATATTCGTCATAAGCATGGCCATTCCAACCATCTTTAATAATGATGAATTCACCAGTTTGGTTTGATGGTTTAAGGGTAATATCAGCGTGACCAGTCACGTGATATGGTTCAGCCCAATTTAAGCGGAATTTCGAATAAATGTTATGGTCAGCGATGTTATAGTCCATCATATCAGCTTGACCCGCTGGTGATTTTTGCCGGTCATAGTCATAATAGTCCGGTAAACTTAAAACGTGTCCGGTTTCATGAATAAAGGTATGAGCGTCAGGCTTTTCTACACTATAGCCATCACCTTCAATCGCGAATTGATAACTAGCCCACGCATATGTGTTAGGCGTTGGTTTATCAACATTAGCGTAACGGTTCCAATAAAATTTATATGCCCAGAATGGGTCATTACTACCGCCACCAATATCGTGGATTTCGTTCATATAAACCATCCATAAGGCATCAACGTGACCATCACCATCTTGGTCAAATTCTTTAAGTTTTTCGGCCGTAAGGGTGTTATAAATGAGTTCAATTAAGTGGTGCGTTGTGTCCCAATAGAACCCTTCACCAAATTGTTGATCACTCATATCACTTGGTAATTCAGCAAATTCAGCGGTTGTCATATCAACGTTAAAGTAAGGTAAAACTTCACCAGTTAAAGTTAATTTTCCAAAGCTTGATTTATGGTAATAACTATAGACTGATTCCCAGCCTGTTTCTTCACTTTCACCAAAGAATATTTTATTGAGCATTGTATGGTGCTCAGGGGTCGCCCGATAAGTGCGGTCTTTAAAGACAACTGGGACGACTAAAAGTTTTTGGGTGCCAACTGATTCAAGAGCGGTCATCCCGATCGCATGATCTAATTCCCGGTTTCCGTATACACCGTTAGATACTTTACTAAAGTTTTCTAAACCTTCATATCCTGGTCCGGTTTTACTTGTTCCTTCTTCACTTGTCACTTCTTCGCTTGTTGATGTGACTGGTGGTTGGGTCGTGCTACTTTCTTCCACTGACGGGTCAGATGTAACAGGGTTTGGTTTACAGCCAGTTAATAATAAAGCGAATAAGGGGAGGAGCAATAAG
>CAYTKX010000020.1:0-11809 GCA_964438495.1 uncultured Staphylococcaceae bacterium | reverse complement strand
CTAAACTTTCCGCCCATTTAAGAAAGGCATCAAATTTAATGTATTTATTACAAAAGATATCGGGATTGGGCGTTCTTCCTTCTTTATATTCATCAAGAAAATATGTAAAAACATCATCCCAATATTCTTTAATAAAGTCAACTCGGTGTAAAGTAACACCAAGTTCACTCGCGACTTTTAAAGCATCATCATAATCGACTTCTTGCGGACATGCGGGATCTAAAAGCGTTGGATTACCGCTTATATCATTATTAGCGATGGCGTCCCAATTACGCATAAAACCAGCGTGCACGTCGTAACCTTCTTTTTGCAATAAGTAAAGGGCGACCGCGCTATCAACACCGCCACTTAAACCAACCATTACTTTAATCTTACTTTTATCTTTATTCATCATTTTCCACAATATAGGTGACTGGGCCAACATTAGTGAATGAAATATTCATGTTTTCACCAAAGACGCCCGTCTTTACCGTAACCCTTTCGCTAAGGGCCTTATTAAATATATCATAAAGGCGCGCGCTTTCCCGACCGGGAAGCACCTTTGTAAAGGAAGGTCTTCGCCCTTTAAATTCGCCATATAACGTAAATTGACTAACACTTAAGATTTCGCCTTTAATATCTAAGATACTTAAATTAGTTTTTCCTGCTTCATCAGGAAAGATGCGCATTTTTAATACTTTGTCGACTAATTTAAAGACAGTTTCTTCATTATCGCCCACTTTAAAAGAGACAAGTAACAATAAACCATAAGTAATTTCACTATAAGGTTTTTCGTTAACGCTTAACGCGGCATCTTTAACAATTTGGGCAACTATTCTCATTATTTTATATATTCGTGAATAATCGGTTTAACACTTAATTTCCTTTTACTAAAGGTAAATGCGTCATGAACATCGACTAAAATTGGTTGACTAACTTTATCTTCTTTATTTGTGTAAACAAGGGCGAGCCGATCACCAACTTTAACTTTATCACCGACTTTTTTATTTAAAACGATGCCCGCGGACATATCGATAACATCTTCATAAGTTTCGCGCCCGCCGCCAAGTTTCATACTAGCAATACCAATCGCTAAGGAATCAATATGTTCAACATATCCTTCACTAGTCGCTAAAACTTCGTAAATATGTTCACTAACACTAAACTTTGCCGGGTCTAAAATATAACTTGCGTCGCCCCCTTGCGCTTTAATCATTTCCACTAGTTTTTGTAAAGCTTCGCCGCTTTTTATTTTTGCTTCAAGCGCAGGGTAGGCATCTTTTGCGTCTTTAACCGCACCCGCTTGTTCAAGCATAATCGCACTTGCTTCTAAACATAACGTCGTTAAATCATGCGGCCCTTCGCCTTTTAAGGTTGCAATTGCTTCTTTTACTTCTAAAGCATTACCCACTGCTAAACCAAGGGGTTGATCCATATCGGTAAGAATAGCGCGTGTATCACGTTTTAAGCTTTTACCAATCGCCACCATCGCTTCGGCCAGCTTTTTAGCGTCTTCTTTTGTTTTCATGAAGGCACCGCTACCAAATTTAACGTCGAGTAAAATGGTGTCGCTTCCACTTGCGAGTTTCTTTGACATAATCGAACTAGCAATTAAAGGAATTGATTCAACAGTCCCCGTTACGTCGCGTAAGGCATAGAGTTTTTTATCAGCAGGAACAAGGTGGCCACTTTGGCCGATAATTGCACAACCAATTTCATTAACTTGTTTAATAAAAGCGTCGCGTTCAATTTCAATCTTCGTGCCAGGTATTGCTTCAAGTTTATCAAGGGTGCCCCCCGTATGTCCGAGCCCTCGACCACTCATTTTGGCAACTTTAACCCCAAAACTAGCGACTAAGGGTCCTAAGACGAGGCTCGTTTTATCACCAACGCCTCCTGTACTATGTTTATCAACTTTTACGCCTTCAATCGCACTTAAATCAATAATGTCACCACTTTTCATCATCGCAAGAGTTAAGGCTGCGGTTTCTTCTTTATTCATTCCTTTTAACACAATCGCCATTAATAGGCTGCTTGTTTGGTAATCCGGAATTGTTTGGTTTGTGACCCCATCAATAAAAAATTGAATTTCTTGGGCAGTAAGAGCAAAACCATCTCTTTTTTTACAAATAATGTCATACATGCGCATAGTTAAAATCTCCTCTATATATATTATTTTACCATAGGTAAACTTATATGGGTGTTTATAGTGATATTTATGATCACTAACATATTTATTTTTGAAATAGTCTTTAAAATCACAAATTATATTTGGTTAACAAAGCTTAATATAAGACGCTATACAAATGTCCGAACAATTGACATCTTTTACTTTTTTAGCATAAATGTTCGTTATTTTCTTAATTGCTGGCCATCATAGTTTAATTATTGTCTACTTCCTTATTTTCAATAAGGTTAGGATCAATCATCTGTCGTCCATACTTATTAAGTTTTTGAGTATGATAGTATTCTTCTTTTAAACGAGCGCCGACTTCTTCACTAGCTTTTTGAATAGCGCTAGCAATTTCTAGCGTTGTGCCTTCAGGCTTAACTGGTGGTAAAAATTCAAAGATAACTTTATACCGTTTCGCTCTTGTTTTTTTCGGTAAGATTAATTGATTGCCCCAAAGGACAAATGGAATAATTGTTGTATTAGTTTGTAGCGGTGCTTTAAAAGCTCCGGCTTTATATTCTAAAAACGGCGCATGATAATCTTTTTTGCGCGTTCCTTCTGGGAATATGACCCAACTTGATTCTTTATTAGCAAGCGATGTCCTTGTTTGTTGCATCGCTCTTATTTCTTGTTTTAAGTTATCGCGTTCAATAAGGACGCCCCCGATTATTTTAAACATCGTTCCGACAAACGGAATTTTTTCGTTTTCAATTTTGGACACAAATTGGACGGGAACAGGCATGTAAGCAATCGGAATTAAGGCGTCCATTAAAGAAGTATGATTACCGACAAAGTAATATACTTCGCCTTCTTTTAGAGGGGGTATATTGCGAATTTCGACATCTATTTTTAACCGTTTAAGTACTTTGCGAATAAATTTTTGAGATCTTTTAAAACGCAACTCTTGGCTATAACGTTCGGGATGGCGACTATAGCGGCGCATCCATACCCAATAGTTCCAAAGTAATGGTATCCCAACCTTTATTCCCCATACAAAGTATTTAAACATTTTCTTTTACACTCCTCTAATTAATTCGGCAACGACAATCGTTTCCCCATTATCTTCTGCTAAACGGCCTTTAATGGTGACGATTGATCCCGCGCGTAATTTACCAAGCAAGTTTACAGTTTCTGACCACATTTTAACTTTAAACTTGTCATAAAGCGGGACTTTTGCGTTGTAATCTGGTTCTGGCACTTTCTCGACATAAATATAGCGCCAATCACTTGTCATTTCACCGAGCTTTCCGGTAATAAACACAGCAGTCATTATAGCGTAGGTCGTCTCCTTTCCTCTTATTTTGGACCTAGATCTCCTTTACGGAGGCCAAGTACAATTACACTATAAGGGGCAATCATCATCCGTTCGACATATTCACTTGAGCGGGCCCCAATATATCCCGCGCGATTTAAAATAATTTTCAAGGGCTTATTTAAATCGACAAACATTGGTTCACTATTGGGATTAACAAAGACGTGGAAATCACTATAAGGACTTAAGTCAAACTCCGGATTATAAACGATTTCACTCGCTCCTAACGCTAAACTATTAAACGTTACCATTTCTTTAATGATTTTAGGGTTTGTTTCATGTAAGAATTTACATTCTTTGCGCAACGCTGTTAAAGCTTTAAAGTATTCCACCATCGCACTTCGCTTATAGGCTAAAGTGTAAGGGAATTGATTAATTTTATCACTACTTTTATAAGAGTTTTGATCACCATATTTACTAACGCCAATTTCTTGTCCGCGATGGAAGAAAGGCACACCAAACGAAAGCATCACAATCGCATTTAAGGACATAAGTCGCGTTAAATGCGTTTCAATACTTTCTTGCGGATTACTCACTGCCATCTTATCAATAATGACGCCATTATCGTGACATTCAACGTAATTGATACTTTGGCCAGCGTCAAGGTAACGCGGAGTAAAAGTCGTATTTAATACACTACCAGCGTAAGCAAAGAAAAAGCCGTCGCGGTAATTAGTTGCCCCTAAAAGATAGCCTCTTTCATGTAAATGTTCAGAAAAGCTTGCGCCTTTATTAATTTCGCGGAAAGCGTCGTTAAAAAAGCCAAGCGCCGGAGTTTTAAAGGCGTTACCGTGATGGGCAAGTTTTTCTTTACGTACCGTGGTTGCCATTTCCCACCCTTCGCCGTAAATTAAGAAATCTTCTTTGATGGCTTTGACTTTACTTACAATTTCATCCATCGTTTCAATATCGATAAGCCCCATTAAGTCAAAGCGGAAACCATCAACGCCGAGCGTTTGCGCGTAATATATAGAAGCATCGACAATAAGCCGTCTTACCATCGGTCTTTCTGTCGCAAAGTCATTTCCGACCCCACTGCCGTTACTTATAACGCCTTCACTTGATTTACGGAAGAAATAGTTAGGGACAATTTTTTCAAAGACACTCGTTTCATGTTCATAAACGTGATTGAAAACGACGTCCATAACGATTCTTATTCCTTCTTCGTGGAAGCGGGCAACCATCTTTTTAAAGTCTAAAATCCGGTTATAGGGGTCCAGGGGATCCCGGGCGTAACTTCCTTCAAGCACAAAATATTGTTGCGGGTCATAACCCCAGTTATATTGTTGCCATTTCTTCGTTTCGTCCACTGTTTTAAAATCATAGACCGGTAAAAGTTGTAAATGGGTAATACCTAATGTTTTTAAGTAATCAAAACCAGCGGGATAGACGCCTTTAACTTGGCGGCCTTCTTCAATCATCCCGGCAAAAGTAGCCCGATATTCAATATCCGTGCGTTCGTCACTTGTTTGGTCGCGCACACTTGTTTCATAAATTATTGCTTCGGTTGGTTTATTAAAGGGCGGCAATTTATGATCATTTTGATCCATTTCAAGCTTTGCGGGGTCAATAACATAACTATATAACCCGTTAGGACCACTACTTAAGGCATAAGGGTCGGTTACTTCTTCTTCAAGGCCATTATTAAGCACTAAATAAGTATAACGAAGGCCATCGTGATCACCTTCAAGTGTATATTCATAAACTCCGCGTTCACCGCGTTTTAGTTTACGGTATAAAAAGTTTTTACTGCCTTCGGTAATATATTTAATAATGACGCGACTTGCAAGGGGCGCCCATAAGCGGAAAGTCGTCGCTTTTTTAGAATAGATAGGACCGAGTTCCCCGCTATAATAATAATCTTCATCAAAGTTTGGGAATGTTGTAGCTTCACTAACGTTAAGTGGTACTTGGCCAAAGTTTTGTAAATATACTTTAAAGTTTTGCCCTAAAACAAAGGGTTGTTCAAGTGTTAATTCATAGGTCGTAACTTTATATTGCTGGGTTTTTGTTTTTGTCGTAAAGGCGACTAATTTATCAAAATCATCATAAATTGTCACTTTTGTTTGTTCATAATGATATTTATCACTATATAAAACGACCCGAATGACGCGCGGGCTAATAAGATGCGCACTAAATTGTCCAAATGCCATAATTACTCCTTAATCTCCACAATCGCGACCGCATAATCGCCATCATGCGAGATCGATACGGGGTAGACTTTACCGCCATAATGAATCTCAGGGCGTCCGTCGCGCATATATATAATATCAATATGATGAAAAGCAATGCGGCCAATGCCTTCTTTGATTGCTTTTAAAAATGCTTCTTTTGCGGCAAAGCGTCCGGCTAAAAACTCTTCTTTATTCGGGCGCATTTTATAAATCTCTAGTTCACCCGGTGATAAAATACGGGCGGCGAGTTTGTCTTTACCGACAAAGCGTGGGATGTATACAATATCAATACCTACTGCCATAAATGTACTCCTATCTATTTGCGATTACTAATTACGGTCGCTCCTTTAGCGCTATTGCCTTCTTCTGGTGGTTCAATGACCCCATTATGAATAAGTAAGTCATAAAGAGCGCGCGCTCGAGGCCAACCTAAACCAAATTGTTGTTGTAATCTACTAATCGAAATTGTTTCTTGGGTTTCTGTATAGGCTAAAACATGGGGGTATAATTCGTCATCCACTGGTGCCCCCGGCCCTAATATTTGTACCTTTTCCTTTAAATCAAGGAAGTCAGGATGGAAGTCTGGTTCATAGTTATTACGTAAGAAGTTGGTAATTCTTAATACTTCTTTTAGCGGGATAAAAGGAGCTTGGACCCGCACAAAACCGCGGCCCACAGTAATGCTATCGACTAACATATCACCGTATCCTAAAAGTGTTTCTGCGCCCCCTTGCCCTAAAATCGTTGTCGAGTCGATCGCACTTGACGTCATAAAAGCGACGCGACTTGGAATATTTGCTTTAATGTTACCAGTGATAACTTGAACGGTTGGGCGTTGGGTAGCAATTAAAAGATGGATACCCGCGGCTCTTGATTTTTGCACAAGGCGCAGCACCCCGTTTGCTACTTCTTTTTCACTTTCGAAAAGATCAGCGAATTCATCAAGAATAGCGATAATAAGTGGTAATCTTTCGCCACCCATTTCTTCTATAACATCATTATAATCACTAAACTTACTCACTGCGGTCGTTTCAAATAATTTATAGCGCCGTTCCATTTCATCAATGAGGCGATCAAGGACAACTTTCGCTTCACTTGGTTCTTTAATAATCGGCGTTAATAAGTGGGGAATATTTGCGTATTGGGCGAGTTCAACCCGTTTTGGGTCAATTAAAATTAAGCGTAATTCAACTGGGGAATGGTTCATTATAAGCGCGGTTAATAGCGTATGAATAAAAACACTTTTCCCGCTGCCTGTCGCTCCGGCTACTAAAAGGTGGGGGAAATCGGCAAATGAAGAAAAGATAATATTACCCGAGACGTCTTTCCCCATCGGAACGTAATATTTCCGTTTTTTCTCCTTATTAATGCGTTGCATTGATTCTTTAAAGCTTACAATTGTACGATGTTTATTCGCAACTTCAATACCGCTTAACGCTTTACCCGGAATAATTGGTTCAAAGCGAATTGAAGAACCGTCAAGGCGGAGCGAAATATCGTTCATTAAGTTTTTAAAAGAATTAATCGTTTCCGTAGGACCAAGACTTATTTCATACCGCGTAAAGGATGAACCAATCGTCCAACTTGCGACGACAGCGTCGATATTAAAATCACGGAAAAAGCCGTTAATCCGTTCACTAAAGTCTAGGGCTACTGCTTCGTTTTCTTTAGCGGCTTCATCAACGACGGGATCACTTAATAAATTAATATCCGGGAATTTATAGTTTAAATATTTCTTTTTAATGCGTTCTTGCGGCTTTTCCTCTTCTTTTACTGTTTCTTTAAGGGGCGGTAAAGATTCTATGACAGCAATTTCTTCATTAATACTTTCTTCCTTATAAGGTGGGGTTGTAATATTAGAAATTTCTTTTGTCAACGTTTCTTCTTCGGTAAAAGTAATAGTTTCTTCTTCTTTAACTATTGCTTCCTCACTTGGCGGAGCAACCACCGCTTCAAAGGTGCCGCTTGACATAATGGCTTTTTGAATTGATTCATAGTCATCATTATCAACACGCGAAAAAGCGCCTAAGACTGGGGTCTTCGTTACCGCTTCGATCGTATCTTCATTATCAAGGGTTGGTAAATCAAATAGCGGTGTGTCAGCGAAGTCTTCTTCGGTTACTTTTTGTAAGCCTTCATTTTGCGCTTCCTTTGGGGGAAGAGACGGACTTTTAGTAAGCGGTTCATGATGTATATTATTATCATGTTCATAGCGACTCGTTACTGGATGAAGCAAACTTGATTTATAAAAGGCGCCATTTTCACTTTCTTCGACTTGCACTTTAATTACTTCTTCTTTTTCTTCTTCTTTGCCTAAAAGGCCTGCTTCATATAATACTTTTTGCCGTTTTTGCTTTTCGCGCATATATTCTTTTAAATATTTAACGAACCGTTTAAGCGATGGCCAAAAGATGACGATTAATAGTAATAGGGCACTAAAGGAAATGATTGTAATAATGATTCCAAAAGAAAGTGGAGCGAGTAATAGTAAAATTCCTTCCCCAATCAGTCCGCCATACTGATAAAAGTATTGATTTTTCGGAGCGGTGAAAGAGAAAGCATCACGTGACTTTGCAATCATGGTCGCCATATTTTCATTAAAAGTCGTCGCTGTTAGCTTAAAATCACTTAAAAGTAAACCAGCGTACAGGGTACTTCCTAATATTAATAAACCAAAGAAACTTAAAAAGATGACGACTGCTCTTCTTTTTTTCTTCGGAAAGGGGAATAAGATAAGATAAAAGGCAAGAATTATTAAAAGGCCGAAAAAGCCGACAAAAAGGTCACCAAAAAGGAGGGCAATCGGAACATTGATGACCGCTCCTAATGATATTTTTAAAATACCAATGAGCGAAATAAGCGCTAAAATGCTTCCTTTTAGACCGCGGGCAATTTTCTTTTGTTTAATAATCGCACTAGTAAAATTACTACTCATACTTAATATTATACATAATATTAGGAAAAAGCGATGCGCTTTTTATTACTTTTATAGAGTAATAAATAAACATTCGTTAATCTTGTCGCAAATAAAGTTATTTTTCTTAATATTAGGCTTTAAATGAATTCTTTTTTAATGATTAATAACGCGGATAAGCGGTAAAATCATCGGATGACGTCTTGTTTCGCGGAAAATATATTTTTCGACGCGGGTTTGCGATTCTTTAACCGCATCATCTATATCAAATTGACGCATGTCTAATGCTTCATTGACCGTGTTTACAAAGATATTGCGAATTTGTTTTAAAAGTTGTTCACTATCTTTAACATAGACAAAGCCACGCATTTGCACATCAGGGCCCGCACTTATAAGGCGCGTATTGTAATCAATGGCCAGCGCCATAATAATAATGCCGTCTTCACTTAAGCGTTGTCGGTCTTCAATAACCCCGCGATTTATGTCTCCAATACCGGTGCCATCAACTAAGACGTCACCATTATGAATAATGTCTACGGCGTGGGGTTTCACTCGGCCTTGACCATTACTAAATTCAACGCTGACCCCGTTATCGAGTAAGAAAATATTGTGATGACTAAAGCGTAGGCCACTATGGAGCGCTAATTGGGCGTTAGCGATTTGTTGACGATATAAGCCTTTAACTGGAATGTAATATTTTGGTTTAAGTAATGTTAAAAGCATCCGTAAATCTTCTTCTTGGGCATGCATTCCCGAAATTACTTTCCGCGTAATGTTGACAATGTGACAGCCGGTTGTGTATAAGGCGTCAAGTGCTTCGGTCGCGACTACTTCTAAAGTCGCTGGCGCTTGTAAGGCCATAATAAAGGTATCATCTTTATTTAAGACGATTTTCTTATCAGGGTTTTCTTTATGCGCAAGCGCTAAAATCTTTGAAAAGATTCTTTCCCCCGTTCCAAGCATTAAAATACAAATATCTTGGTCACGGGCCCGTAGTAAATCATCATTTTTAATAATATATTTTTCATCAATAAGCGGTAAACCAGCTTCAGCAAAGTCATTAAAGTATTCTTCGGTTAAAGGATCATAAAAGGCAATCTTGCGTTTAAATTGATGACAAGTTTGCACAAGTTCTTCAATGTTATAAGTTGATTGATCGTATAAAGCAATAAAGATCCGCCCTTTAATATCGCGGAAAATAGGCTCAATTTGCGGCGTTAAACGGTGATTTGGCGATGTATATCCCGGCTTTTCCGCCGCCGTTGATTCACTTAATAAACATAAGACATCTTTTTCAGCAATCTTTGCAATACTATTTAAATCAAGTTTATAGCGTGTGCTATTTGTGTATTCAACAATAAAGTCACCTGAATAGACAATCGCCCCTTGGCTCGTATCAATCGAGATGCCAAAGCTTTGCATCGCACTGTGGGTCGTTTGGAAAAAGGTGAAACGCCGTTTAGCGATTTCATGACTACTTGATGGTTCAATAATCGTAATTTTGTAATCAAGTTTAATCCCGACGCGTTTCGTAAATCGCTTAAGCATCATCGCCGCCGCTTTTGTCGTGTAAATCGGCGCGGGCGCTAATTTATATATAAAAGGTAATGCCCCAAATTGATCATCATGACCGTGACTTATAAAATAAGCGCGTATGCGACTTTTATTCGTCACTAAATAGTCGTGATGGGGAATGATAAAGTCAATACCCGGCGAACTTTTATCGGGGTATTTTAAACCTGCTTCAATGACGAAAATATCATCATTAATTTCAATAATGTACATGTTTTTGCCATGCTCATCAAGACCACCTAAAGCGAAAATCTTTACTTTGTCGTTCATATTATACCTCGTATCTGTTCGTCATTTTCTAATTTATTATACTAGACTTACCCCTTCTACACAAGTAGAAAGAAATATTAATTCCGTGGTCTACTGGCGATAATATTAGCCCCAGAATCTAATATATTTTCAACAATAACTTCGTTAAAAGCAATCGGGGGTTCAATTACTAAATTATTTAAATATGTAACGATGGGAAAGATTAATAGTTTATTGACCGCAATGTCAGTGCGCACTGGCAGTGGCTCTTTATGGCCTTTTACTTTTACAAGATACGTCAAAGTCCTTTTTGGTTCTTTTATTTCTTGTAAAGCATAAGGAATACCGCGGGCACAAAAGTTACCGGTAACCTCTAAATCATCACTAACTGTTAATTGGCAGCCACGCGGACAGACAAGACATGTTAACACTCTACTCATTTATAACCTCCACTTGTAAAAGTTTCCCACTTTTTACTAAATCTTTAGCGATTTTAATCGTAATTAATTCATTTGGGAATAAAAAGGGATAAAACTTTTTAAAAATAACTTCGCCATCTAGTTTAACGGCAACTCGTTTATTAATACCGTCTTTACTCGGTCTAAATTTAAGCACTAGTGCTTCATTATTAAGTGGTAAAGAAACAGTGTTTGGCAAAACATAGAGAATACCGTCACTTGCTTCTACTTTAATCTCTTCGCTTGTCGCTAATAGTTCATCTTTAATAAATAAGCTAGCCGCGACTCCTGCTTCTTCCCCTTCAAAATAGGCATCATCAGCTAAGTCATGAATATGTAAAGCATTACCAGCTACGAAAAGCCACGGTGTCTTCGTTTGGTAATTACTATTAATAATGGGGCCACGGGAGCGACTAACAGGGTTACTTAATTTATCACTTAAAGGGATATAAGGGATAAGACCAACCGCAAGTAAAAGTGTATCCACCTTAAATGTCTTTAAAGTACCAGGAATAACGGTTCCTTCATGATCAATTTTAGCAATATCAACTTCTTTAACACGCGGGCGGCCCCGGACATCAATTACTTTATGTGATAAATAAAGCGGAATATCAAAGTCATCTAAACATTGGACAATATTACGTTTTAAGCCACTGGAATAAGGCATAATTTCACTAACAGCGTGCACTTTAATTCCGAGTAGACTTAAGCGCCGCGCCATAATAAGACCAATATCACCAGAACCAACAATTAAGACGTCTTTAGCGAAGTGATAGCCTTTCATATTTAAAAAGTATTGCGCTTGACCAGCGGTCATAATCCCGGCACTTCGTTCCCCCGGTAAATTAATGGCCCCGGCACTTCTTTCATAAGAACCGGTTGTTAATATAATAGCGGTTGCTTTAAAAGTTTTAACACTTTTTTCCGCAATATAAACTGTTAATTCGCGATCACGACTAATACTAGTAACATTAGCGT
>CAYTKX010000019.1:0-11835 GCA_964438495.1 uncultured Staphylococcaceae bacterium | reverse complement strand
ACCTTTTAAAAAATGGTACGATGATTAATGCGCCAGTTACAGCAGCATTACTAACTACTATTTTCTATAAAGGAACAACGCTTCATGACGGAGCAGTAGTTATTCGGGAAGATACGATTTTAGCGGCAAGTGTATACTTTACACCATCCACGAAACCATTAGCCGGTAAAGTTGGTTCAAGACACCGGGCCGCCCTTGGGATTAGTGAAGTGACTGATGCGGTTACGATTATCGTTAGCGAAGAAACCGGACGGATTAGTTTTGCGTATAAAGGAAACTTACAACCAGTTAATCCTGATGACTTCCGTAAAGTTTTAATTGATTACTTATTTGCAAAATATTAGAGGTATATATGAAATTATTTGGTACAGATGGCATTCGCGGGAAAGGCAATGTTTTACTTACGCCCGCATTAAGTTTTAAAGTGGGCGCCTTTTTAGGACAATATTTAAAAAGTAATAATATCGTTTTAGCGCAAGACACAAGAAGAAGTGGACCCGTTATTTTAAATAGTTTAGTGGCGGGAATTTTAAGTAGTGGCGGTAACGCAACCGTTCTTGGCGTTGCCCCAACCCCAGCTTTAGCCTATATTTGTAAAAAGCATAACTTTGATTACGGTATTATGATTAGTGCGTCACACAATCCCTTTGCCGATAACGGCATTAAGATATTTGATACGAACGGCTTTAAAATTAGTGAAACTATTGAAGAAGCAATTGAAGAATATATTGCAAGTAATGAAGAATTACCGCTCAAGACAGGCAAAGAAATTGGTGTTTTAAGTGATAATAAAGCGTTATTAAACGAATATGTTACCTATGTGCGTGAAGCTTACCGTGATACATTAGACTTACATCTTTTAGTAGATGGGGCTAATGGCTCAGCTTCGAGTGTTATTGAAAATGTCCTTGCTGGTTTAAAAATTATAGCCACGATTAAACATATTACGCCAGACGGTATTAACATTAATGAAAACTGTGGCTCGACTCATCTAGCTAATTTACAAAAAGAAATTAAAGATAATCCGGGGAAATATGATTTAGGAGTTGCGTTTGATGGTGACGCTGATCGCGTATTATTTGTAGGCGCGAACGGGGAAGAGTTTGATGGCGATTACGTTTTATATTTACTTGGTAAACATTATAAGAAAAAAGGAATCTTAAAAGATGACACCGTTGTAATAACAGTGATGGCAAATTACGGCTTAAACGCTGCATTTAACGCCTTAAATATCAAAATGGCGGTTACTGGTGTGGGTGATAAATACGTGCAAAGAGAAATGGTCGCTAATGATTATTTAATTGGTGGCGAACAATCAGGGCACACAATCTTTAATGGCTTTATTAAAACTGGTGACGGTATTTATACTTTAATGAAAGTACTTGATGTCCTCGCCGCTGAAAAGACAACGTTTAGTGAATACACTAAAGAATTTAAAAAGTATCCGCAATGTTTATTAAACATTAAAGTAAGTGATAAAAATAAAGCGATGAATGACCCGCTTTTACTTGCCGAAGTTAAAAAAATCGAACAAAAACTTGGTGGTCATGGACGGGTATTAGTACGGGCGAGCGGCACTGAACAATTAGTGCGCGTCATGGTCGAAGCGATGACTAATGATGAGGCGCTTAATGCGGCCCACCATTTAGCAACTTTCGTTAAATAACGAAATTAAAGTTCACAAATATTTAAAAGGGGTATAGATTGCCCCTTTTTTTTATATAATATAAGGGTAGGAAAGGAGCGCACATATGGAATTTAAAGATAAATTACTAACCCATTCAATGGGATATGAAGAAATTACATATTTAAATGACATGCATCCTTTTGATTTGGTCGAACTCTATGAAAGTGTCGACACAAATACCCAAAATTATTTAATCACCCTTTTAAGTGAAGATACTTTTGCCGCTGTTCTTAGTTACTTAGATCCCGAACGGGCTGCTTTATTTATTGAAAGGATGGAATTATCGCGGCAACAATCACTTTTAAACTTAATTGACCCTGACGATGCGGCCGATATTATTGCTGAATTACCAGATGACGTCAGTGCTGAACTTGTTAGTTCGCTCGGTGAAGAAAATAAAGCGGTAGCCCTTCTTAAATATGATGAAGAACACGCTGGCGCGATGATGAATAACTTATTTGTGACCGTTAGTCTAAATGATGACGTCAAAGAAGCGACGCGCAAAGTTATTAAAATGGCCGGCGATGTTAGCTCGATTCAAACCATCTTTGTGACAAACGAAAAAGATGAATATCTTGGACAATTCCCGCTTAAAACATTGTTAAAAGCAAAGCCACCGCTGCGCGTGAGCGACATTATTACTCATGAAACAACGTTCTTAGATACGACGCCGCTTGATGATATCGTATCGTTTATGAAAGAGTTTAGTGATCACGATATTGCGATTGTTAATGCAGATAGTGTTTTAGTCGGTGTTATTACGGCAAGTGATATTATTGAAGAATTTCACGCTGAGGCGATTGAAGACTTCTCAAAATTAAGTGCCTTACCGGAAATTGACTTTACTCAAGGCATCTTTAAAAGCGCAATTAAACGGTTACCGTGGCTTTTAGGCTTATTAGCGTTATCACTTATCATTGCCCTCATTACCGCGCAATTTGAGGCGGTAATTCAAGCTACTGTCGCCCTTGCCTTCTTCCAACCCTTAATCTTAGACGTTGGTGGTGACGTGGCGAGTCAAACTTTAGCCGTTACCCTTATTGCCCTTAATAAAGAAGATAGTGATTTAAAGAAAACGGGACGGAAAGAAGTAATCTCTGGCTTAATAACGGGGGTTGGACTTTCTATCGTTTCCTTTATCATTACTTATCTATTTGGAATGTGGACGAAATATAGTGCGCCTTTATTACTTGCAACTGTCGTTAGTGTTTCGCTTATTATTACCGTTATTATTGGTTTTATGTTTGGCCTTTTAGTGCCGATCTTATTACATAAAATAAAAATTGACCCTGCTGTCGCTAGTGGGCCATTTATTACGACCTCAATCGATATATTGAGTTTACTCGTCTATTTCTCATTAGCGCTTTTAATCTTATAGAAAGGAGAATGAACGATGGATATTAACTTTAATACAACTGATCGCTATTTAAAACCAGTTTTACTTAGTGCCTCAACGAGTGATCTTGCCGAACTATTTGAAGAAAATAAAAACCAACGTTATCGGATTTTCCTTTTAATTGGAAGTAAAAAATTTAGCGAGGTCTTTATCTTCTTAGAAGACGATATGCAAGTCGAGTTTTTTAACACTTTAAAACGAAGTGAAAAGCAAAACTTGCTTAATAGCCTAAGTGTTAATGACTTAAAGACATTCCTTGGACTATATAAAGAAGGAAAACGTATCGAACTATTTAAACTAGTGGAACGTAAAAACGCCCAAGCTGTCGTTAAACTATTTTCTTATGAAGAAGATAGTGCCGCTGCTGTTAGCTCCCCGCACTTTATTTCCTTCCCCAATACTACTACCGTTAAAGAAGCAACATACAATACAATTGCAAATGCCGCGGAAAATGATGAAATTGACGTTATTTTCTTCCATGACGCTAATAATAAATATGTTGGAGCGACAACGATTAAAGATTTAATTGCTGCTCGCTCAACAACACCGATTGAAGAAGTAATTGACGAACAATTCCCCTTTGTGTACGAAGATGATAAATTTACGAAAGCGTTACGCATCATTCGCGATTATGACTTATTAATGCTTCCTGTATTAACGCGTGATCACGAAATGATTGGTTTCGTCTCTGAAACTGACGCCTTAAACTTAATGGCCGAAAACCATGAAAACACGTTACGGAAGATGGTTAAAGTTGCCGAAGATGACGATAACTTAAGTGCTACAAGTACCGCCTTTACTCGCTTGCCGTGGCTTTTACTTTCGGTAATCTTAAACTTAGTGATCGCCAGCGGACTAACAACCTTTGAAGCCTTAATTAGTGCTTTTGTCGGCCTCGTGTTATTCCAACCGATGATTTTAGGGATGGCCGGGAATATTGGCACACAATCGATGGGGGTGACCATTTTAGGACTCCATCAAGATAATATGAAGATGAAGCGTCATGTCGGCCGTGAATTCTTAATTGGTTTAATAAATAGTGTAATCTCAGGGATTGTTGGCTTTGGGGTTGTGTATGTCTTTTTAATCGTTATTAAGCAGCCCCACGCCTTTGCTTACGGCATTGTTGTTGGCCTTGCTTTAATCTTTGCGATGCTAATAAGCGCGATTGCTGGTGTTTTAACCCCGATTATTTTACGGGCGATGAAGTTTGATGAGAAGGCCGCTTCTGGACCTTTAATTTCGACAATTAATGACTTCTTTGCCCTACAAGCATATTTCTTAATTGCGCTTTTACTAATGAACTTTCTGAAATAACATTTATTAACAATAAAAAAAGACCCCTGACGGGTCCTTTTTTATAAGTAATCAAGAACTAATTAAGCGGTGTAATTTGGACCAAAGATGCCTTGATAATTCCAAGCATCAGCAAGATATTGCGCTTTACTAAGTCTTGTATCTTGTTGGGCATTAACACCAATGAAGACGTTAGAGACACCGTTATAGCCATCGGTAAAGTCAACTTGGAAAATGGTTGGGGTTTGGAACTTTTCTTTACTGGCGGAATAAATATCATCGATTTGCGTTTCGGTAATACCACCATTTAAGTAGAAGTGTGTTTCATAAGCTTCTCCCGCGTATTCTTCAAAACTTGAGAAGTTACGGGCTAAGAATGCCGCAAAGGCACTTTTTTCGTTGTCGTCGCCGGCAAAGCTTCCTGGTTTTTCCCAATCTTTTTTCGTATCTTGGTCAACGAAGATTGTTTTGATGGCAAGTTTTTCGCCTTGGATTAATGTTTTACCGTCACCTGCTAAGTATTCAAAGCCATCTTTAGCAGCGGTACACGCGGCACACGCATTATCTTTTTGGACAAAGACTAAGAAGAACTTTTGACCACTTAGGGAAGTACTTGTTCCTTCGCTATTGCTTTTAATTTCTTTAAAGAGTTTATCGGCCGCACTATTTTCGGCTCCCGCAAGCGATACTTGATATTTTTTATAATATGTTTCGGCACTGTTATTGCGGTCTTCAATTGCTTTAATACCATCAACGACACTTGGAATGGCGAAGATGACACCAAAGATAATACCGACAATTAAGAGTGGTTGGACCCATGCGGTTTCTTTAATCCAACGCCAGATTCCAATAAAGAAACCTCCTATAACACTTAATACTTTTTTCATTAAATGTTTCCTCCTTCTATTTATAATAGAGCACGTATAATAATAACACTACGTTAATTAAATTTCAAACAAAAGATAATAGAAATATTGCAAATGCGTGCACATTTTTAATAATATCATAAATATATTATATCTTTTAAATAAAAAGATAACTTTTAGTCATTTTGCGTTGATATTTTAACTTATTCCCCATATAATCTTTGTGAGTGAGGTAAAGTATGGGTAATCGATTTAGTTTTATTCGCAATTTGAAAAAGGCGCTTGTAAAAAGACCGCGCTTAAAAATATTTCTAGAATGGCTTTATTTATTAGCGATTGTTACCTTAAGCGCTTTTACGTATGCTTTAGCGTTTCGCCTTTTCATTCATCCCTCATTTGACACTTTAACAAGCGTTTCCGGACGCCAAGTGCTTTTCGTGGCCGGGGGCGTTTCCGGTTTATCACAAAACTTTGTTAAATTAATTTATGACGTCTTTGGAATTCAAGCCTTAGCCCGTAATGTTTTACAATCAATCCTTTACTTTGTCTTAAATATTCCCGTCTTTATTTTAGGATGGCTTAAAATTGGTAAACGCTTTACCGTTTTCTCCGTCATTAACGTCATGTTAGCGTCGCTTTTTATTTCCATTATTCCGGAAAGTTGGGAGACCGCTGTTTTATATGATTCACAATTAACAAGAACACTATACGCTGGTATTTTAGCTGGTTTTAGTGCCGCTATTGCCTTTAAAGGCAACGTCAGTAGTGGGGGAATGGATATTATTGCCTATTACTTCGCTAACCGTAAAAGTGAAGGGGTCGGTAAATATAATGTTTCCTTTAATATTGCCGTTGTTTTATTCTATTTTGTCCTTAACTTAATTAAACCAAGCACCACCCAAGATGTTATTGTCGATCCAAGTGTAACATCAATTAACGTTGCCATCACTAGCTTTATTTCAAGTGTGACGTATTTAGTGATGACATCATTTGTGATTGATCTTATTAATGTTCGTAATAAAAAAGCCCAAGTCCAAGTTATTACAAGTTATGAAGAACTTGCCCAGATTCTTATTTCAAACTTCCCCCATGGCGCGACCACTGTTAAAGGGGTCGGTGTTTATAGTAATAATGAAAAGACTATTATTTATATGACGGTCTCCAGTAACGAAGTAAGTGAAGTCGTCCGTCTTATCCAACAAGTCGACAAGAGTGCGTTCGTAAACGTCAGTGAATTACGGCAAGTATTTGGAAAGTTTTATATAAGACCTATTAAGTAACATAAAGAAAAAGGGCGGTTGTTGAACCGCCTTTTTTAATTCTTTTTATCGTCCGCGAATTGCGTCAATTGGTTTTTTACGACTGAGCCTTATTACAGGAATAAAGCTACTTAAGGCGGCAATGCCAAAGGCAATTACTAAGAGTAAGATAAATTGGCGAACACCAAAGATTAAGATAACGATTTCACTTCCTAATTGGCTTGAGAAGCGTTGATTGATTAAGATTGTGGCAATAATAGTGCCCGCGACCGCTAAGACGTAATTTATCGCTGCAATAATACCTGCTTCATTCATAAAGATACCCGCAACATCAAAGCCGCGCGCGCCAATCGCCCGTAAGATGCCGATTTCTTGCTTCTTAAAGGAAACACTCAGGGTAATGAAGTTAATAAGGAGCAAGGCAGCAAAAACAGCAAATATTGCCCCGATAACGGTAAAGACACTGCGCATCATTTCTAAGACAAAGGCGACGCTAGATACGGTATTTAAGACTTCATTTTTGAAAATGAAATAATCACCGACAAACTCATTATTAACCTTGTACTCTAAATTAAGTAACTTATTTAATGACGCTCGATCAAGACCGTGATAGACGATTGCCGATTCATAAACACCATCGACAATTAAATCTAAAGTAGCAGCGGCCTCGTCGGAAATATACATTATATTGTTGTAATAAATGAAACCAGGCATTTGTAAATATTCGTTATAATCAAAATCCATACCAACGATTTTAAATTCCGGGTAATTAATGACACCATCCTTACTTTGTCTCGATAACTTTAAGGTTAAAGGATCAATCGAAGCCGGAATTTCTACTTTTAGCTTATCTACTAATAGTTTTTCACCATATTTTGTCGGTTGATAAATATTATCTTTATAAAGGATTAACGGATTAAATAATGCATCAGCGTAATAAGTGCGATATTTATTCTTTTGGGCAGTTGTCCATGTGCTGTGCGCCGGGACATCACCTTCACTTTGGAATTCGGGGTAAGAATAGTAGTAATCTTTTAAATATGCTTCAATCGCCATATCATTAGCGTCACTCGTAATGAATTCACTTTTAATCGCAGAGACTGAGTTTTCAATCACATCGGTAATCTCAGGCTTTAAAGAGCGTAAGTTATTCCCATCAAAAATAATTTCATTCTCACTTAAGGTTGTAATTGATTTACTTTCGTCAAATAAGAAGTATGTCTTCTCGTTATTTTCTAAAGCTTTTAGCGATAAGAAAGAACTGATTGTTTCTTGGAACTCACCTTCCTCGCTATTAACGATTTCATAATTATATGGGTAAGCATAATCAGACATAAGATAGGCAGGAGTTACATTATCGAATCTTGAGAAGAACTCATTACTCACGAAGTAAGTGTTATGGAAACCGCTTTGTAAGTAATTATGTAATTTGTTTTGTAAAGTCCAAAGATCACGAGGTTCGTTATTATCCCGCAATTCATTAAATGGGGTTAGATCAAGATTTGTATCAACGACACCAGTCACCGTATATTCTCCTAACTTTTTACCAATAAGGTCATTATATGAATTAATGGTCTCAGCTTGTTGGGTAACATTAGCGCGATAACCGTGGTCTTTAAAATACATCGCGATAAATTCAGGAAGGGCAACTTCGGTCTCTAAAGAGGGCAAGGTTCCGCTATGCATTTTAAGGTCAAAGCCACTTAATTTTGCCGGGGCAACACTAACGGTACCAGCTAAAGGCGCCGCGGCAAATATTCTATTTTTTTGCCATTCTTCATGATTACCAAAATGCGGATTTAAGAAAATACTAAACTGAAAAGTAAGCGGCGTGGCTTGAATATCAGGCGCTACATTATTGAGAGCCACGATATCTTCTTTAGTTAGCCGCAATTCGCGGTCAAATTGATAAGTTTCAAATTTTTCGCGTCTTCTTTTTTCCACTACTGAAGTTTTGATCTCTGCTTTTTGCATTGTTGACACCGCCGTGTCTTTTTGATTAAAACTTGCAATCGTATCGGTAAGCCCAAACATAACAAAGGCAGTGGAAGCAAGGATGATTGATAACACTAAACGAATCGTACGATGCTTAAGGGCACTTGCCCCCATTTTTAAGGTTGATAAAAAGGGCATCTTCGATTTAATAAGCGGTAATTTGTCAGTTTGCGGGATTGGTTTAATTTCTGGAGTATCTTTAAAGTCATACGCTTCATTCAATACTTTTATAAACGTTTTGTCGGTGTTACTTTGCAAATAGCGGTTAATTTGTTCAAGGTCTTCCGCAGTTAATTGATAACCAGCCTTTAAAGTAATACCTTGTTCGGTGAAGATTTTTGCTTGGTCGACCTTTTCGCTTTCGGTTCGCGAAACATCACGAATAATTTTACCGTCACTAAATTCAATGATGCGATCACCATATGTTTCGGCAAATTCTTGGTCATGCGTAACGATAATTACTAGTTTTTCTTCGGAAAGCTTTTTAAGGGTTTCAAATAATTGCCGGCCAGTGACACTATCAAGCGCCCCAGTTGGTTCGTCGGCCATAATAATTTCTGGGTTTTTAACTAAAGCACGGGCGATTGCCACTCTTTGTTTTTGACCCCCGGATAATGTATTTGGTTTCCGATTTGCATACCCTTGCATATCAAGCAATTTCAAGATGTCATTAATTGCTTCGCTCGTCGCCTTTTTCCCTTGTAGTTCAAGGGCGATACCAATATTTTGACCGACTGTAAATTCATCAAGGACATTATATTCTTGGAAGATGAAGCCGACCATTGTATTGCGGTAACTATCAAACTCACTTTGGGAGAATGTTTTCGTTGATTTACCTTTAATTAATAAATCACCATCCGTATACTTATCAAGTCCCCCAATGACGTTAAGAAGTGTAGATTTCCCTGAACCTGATTTACCAAGAACAAAGATCATCCCCCGTTCATTAAAGGTAAGGTTAACACCATCAAGGGCCTTAACAGTTGGTCCTTTCTTTTGTTTGTAATAACGACTAATATTGCGTAGTTCTAACATAATATATACCTCATTCTATAACTTTCATTTCCACGACTTTTTTATTTTCCATTAATATTTCATGACTTAAACGTGCTGAATCAAAGATTGCTTTGCTAATGTCATCTGGGGTAACGCCAAGATAGATTGCGGTTTCATTGCTAATAAATTGATTAGAGCAATGCATATCACTAAATTTACCAAGGTTTAAACCACCTTCAAACCCGTCCTTTAAGTCTTTTTTATAAATATGGTGCATGACCCACTTATAAATAAATTTGGGAAGAACAACAATTTTTCGTTTTGGTTCCCCAATCGCTTTATGCATAATGGTAAGCATTTCTTTCCACGATAAATTGTAATAGCCTATTGGATAAGTATGGGCTCCTTTATTAATTAGGAGTGCCCCTTTAATTGCCTCGGCAGCTTGACGGACGGTGATCATGGCGCTGCCACCTTGCGGGTAATACGTTCTTTTGCCCATTTTATGAATCATTTCAATGAGAAAAGTCCACACTGGTTTGCGTCCTTCTTGCACGCCAAAAATATAGGGTAATTCAACTATTGCGACATTAAAGTCATCACTTACAAAACTAAAAGCGACCTCTTTCTGGAGTTCACGACTTTTAATATAGGGATGATATTTTGCTAGTTTTAATTGCGGTCTTGTCTCGTTAAAATATGTAAAATAAGAGCCAAGAATAACGGTATGCTTAACTCCAACATTTTTTGCCACCTTTAATATTTTTTGTAATGGATCAACATTATACTTATTAAAAGTTTCAAAAGCAGGGGGCTTAATCTTAACTCTTTCATCAAGCCCAGAGGCAAAGATTAAAGCATCAGAACCGTTTAAGAGTTTTGCTAACTCAGTTTCGCTCATTTGCAAATAATTGCCAATATCAATTTTGATATTAGTGTCAAGATTTAATCCACTTGGTATTTCATCTAACGAAAGTCCACGTATTTCATGACCATCAAGGTGTAAAAGCTTCGCGCTTTCGCTGCCAAGTAAACCGCTGATGCCAATGATATAAACTTTTATTTTATGCATATAAAAATTATACCACTATCCTATAAGATGTTCTTTTGTGGTGCAAATTACTAAATGTCATTAATATAACGAATAGAAGTAGGACTTTCAAAAATAATATTTTTGCCATTGTATTGTGGGCTTTCACCCTTTAGTAATGTTTTTATGAAATTGAGTAAACCCACTTTATTTGTTTCTTTATACTCACTTTTTTGCAATAGTTCAATCGTTTTCCGACATGTCGTTACATCATTGATCTTAGTTGTATCTTCAATAAAATTAGGGAAGATGTTGACGATTGAAGCTTCTTTCAACCCCCATTTCCGGCTTTCACTTTTGGCAAAACAAGCACTTGCAAATTTTGACCACCCATACGCAAGGGCTGCATCCGTGGTATGGGGTAAAATCTCATCTAAAAATGATGAGCGAAGTGGGTCGTTTAAAAGGGGAAAAACGACCGCGGGAATGGGGGTTAAATATGCACGACTCGCACTTAAATTAATAACAATACCATGTTCATTAATGTGCGGATATAGTTTATTAAATAGTTTGATGGTACCAATAAGGTTAACTTTATAGATTAAGCTTATGTCATTTGTCTGCGGGCCCCGCTTAGCGAAATGGAGTAAATAATCAAAACCACCAAACTTTTGCAAGGTTTTATTTAATTTGCTGCGGCTCACGGTACTTGTAATATCAAAGGCTAGGATATTTGCGTGCGGTGCAAATTCACTTTTAATTTTCCGTAATGATTTAATGGAAGTATCGAGTAAAAGTAAATTGTAATCATTCTTAAATTGTTTGATTGCTAAAACACCCGTGCTACTACATGCACCAGTTATAATCATCAGTTTTTTATCTTTTATTAACGCCATGGTTTTATTATATAACCATTCGGGAATATTATACCGAGAAATGATAAAAAATATTATTTGTCTTTTAAAATTAATAAACACCGTATACCTGATAGGAGTTAGTAATCTTTCATCTCTTGAACTTGGTTTTTAATAGAACTTCATGCCCTCTTAAAAAAGTTTTTACTTTTTAAAAATATATTCCCCAAAACCCAATTTGTGTTTTAACTTATTTGTCCATTTAATTCCATCCACCATTGATTTAAATACACTGTAAAAGCCTTGGTGGGTTACAAGTATTAAATTCTTTTCAGCATATGTTTCATTTAATTCTAAGATTAGATTTTAAGTTCTTTCATAAAGATCTTGGCACGAACTTAATGTTTCTTGAATAGTTAGCTTGTTTGCATTAGCGTTAGCTTTAATTTTAACTTT
>CAYTKX010000018.1:0-11977 GCA_964438495.1 uncultured Staphylococcaceae bacterium | reverse complement strand
GCATTTATCGGTCTCTTACGAAAGTAGGAGCCTTTTTTTATATTTTTAGTGGCCGCTTCTAGTCAATATGCGGCAACGAGTACGGGCTTCTTCTATTTGACGCTTTCAGGGACTGACGAAAGTGGCGGCGAAGATGCCGGACTTGTCGACGCAGTAGATTACACCTATCGCCTCTCTAACGGTAACTTTGAAGACTTAATGGATGAAACTTATGTTCCAAAAAGAACAATCTTAAAGTTTGATGGTACTTATTACGGCAGTGCTTATTACAATATGCTTGATTATCCAAGTAATAATGGTTACGTTTATTATTTCACCGATCCTTCAACTTTTTATATCGATAATTCCTTAGGAAGTTCTGTGGGTGTAAGGGCGACAAACTTAAATAATTTCCCACCACGGCAAACAAGTTAAAAAATAGTGATATTTATATCATTTTAATTTACCTAATATTAAAATTATGATATTCTTAACGCTAATTAAGTACCTTATAAATTTTATTAAAATCTTAATTCACCTTACAATAAAAGAAAGAGAGGAATTTATTTATGCATAATGCAGACAAAAACCGTCTTAATGACGAAAAGAAATACGTAGTTATAGTTGAAAGACTCGCTGCTCGGGGCGTAACCGAAAAAGACATTGCCGAAATCACCTTAGGATTACAAACAAAATATTTACCATTTTTAAAACTTGATATTTGTTTAGATCACGTCAAAAGAGTACTCATGAAAAGGGAAGTGCAAAACGCTATTTTAACAGGTTTAGAACTTGATATCTTAGCCGAACAAGGAAAGCTCAGCGAACCTTTATCCACGATTATTTTAAGTGATTATGGCCTTTACGGCATTGATGAAATCTTAGCCTTATCAATCGTCAATGTTTACGGCTCCATTGGTTCGACAAACTTTGGCTTTGTTGATAAAACAAAACCAGGCATCATTGGTGAGCTTGATAAAAAGGTGGAAGGCAAATTAACATGCAATACGTTCTTAGATGATATTGTGGGCGCTATTGCCGCAGCCGCTGCTAGTTCAATCGCTCATAAATACGCTGACGTTGATAGTAAACCCGAAAACTTTTAGTAATTTTTACAAATTAAAAAGCACTTCTTATTGTTTTTCTTAAAGGAAGTGCTTTTTTTATATTTTAAACAAAGAATAGAATTGTAAATACAATACCAGTGGCGAAGAATACACCGCCGATAATAAATAGAAAGGCGTATCCACTGACTGTTTTTTGCGCTTCGACATAATCAGCGTACGTTTGATGTTTTTTCCGCACAAAGGGCACTAACATCATAAATAGATGGCGTAAACTATAACCAATACCGTGGAAAGTACCTAAATTAGCAAACCAAATAAGAAAACCTAATCCTAAATAAAGCATTCCAGGAATGGAAAAGCCGTCGGCTAAAAACCGATAGATTTGTCGGATGTCGGTTTCGGTATAAATATTACGCATCCCAATAGCAAGGAAAAAGATGCCGGCTGCAATAAGAAAGCCTACGACATACTTTATAATCGCCGCTACTGTTTTATTCATTTTTACTAAATTTCTTCTTGTATTCCGCTTCTTCTTGGTCGTTACAATAGACAAAGTGACCAGGACGGATTTCCCGCATTGATGGTAAGTCAGTTGAGTAATCGTGATCAATAAACGGATTATAGTTAATGATTACCCGATGTTTTTCATATTCTGGGTCAGGAAGAGGAATTGCACTTAAAAGTGATTTTGTATATGGGTGTAAAGGATTAGCGAATAATTCTTCACTAGTCGTCATTTCAACGAGTTTACCGCTATACATGACACCAATGCGGTCGGAGAAATATTTAACGACCGATAAGTCATGAGCGACAAACATAATGGTTAAACCAAGTTTTTCACGAAGTGAGTTAAGTAAGTTAATAACTTGGGCTTGAATAGAAACGTCAAGCGCACTTACTGGTTCGTCAGCAATAATCATTTCTGGTTCCATGATAATGCTACGCGCAATCCCAATTCTTTGCCGTTGACCACCACTAAATTCGTGGGGGTAACGGGTCGCGTGTTCTTTAACTAAGCCGACAAGTTCAAGGGTTTCTTCAACTTTCGCTTTTAAATACGCTTTATCTTTAATCCCTTTAATAATAAGCCCTTCTTGGATAATTTCTTTAACGGTCATCCGTGGGTTTAAAGAACCAATTGGGTCTTGGAAAATCATTTGAATTGAGGTGACAATTCGCGCTTTTTTAGCAATGGCAAGATCACGGCGATAGTCTTTTTGAAGTGCTTCTTTTTTTAGAGGATCTTGTTCTTCCGCTATAAGTTTTTCATATTTTTCATGCGTTTCTTTGACTGCTAATTTAGCGTAGTCTTTATCGCAATTTTTTTGGTCGTGGCGCGCTTTAACGATTTCAAGCTTTAATTCATCAATGCGTGCTTGACTTTCTTTTTTAAATTCAGCAAAAGCAGCTTTTTCGTCTTCACTACCTTTAAGGGCCAGGCGTCCTTTTTCCCGCATTTCGGCTCTTATCTTTTTTATTTCATCTTTATAGGAACGAATACCAGCGGCAATGCGTACGCCTTTAAAATAAATATCACCTGATGTAATATCATAAATTTTAATAATTGAACGACCGGTTGTTGTTTTACCGCATCCTGATTCACCGACTAAGCCAAAGACTTCACCTTTATAAATATCAAAGGATATACCGTCGACTGCTTTAAAGTCGCGTCGATTCATTTTAAAGTATTGGCAAAGATTTTGAACCGATAAAAGTACTTCTTTATTTTGATTTTTCATTTGTGTCCGGTCCTTTCTTTGGGTATTTAGCCGCTTTCATCCGTTTAATACGTTCTTGAATAACGGTCGGCATTTCAAGTTTGGGCGCCCGCGGGTCTAAAAGCCAAGTTGCCGCATAATGCGTATCAGAGATTTTAAACATCGGCGGTTCTTCTTCAAAGTCGATCTTTAAGGCGTATTTATTACGGGCGGCAAAAGCATCACCTTTAGGTGGGTAAATCATATTAGGTGGAGTACCCGGAATTGTTTCAAGTTTTTCTTTTGTTTGTAAGTCAGGCATTGAAGAAAGTAAGGCCCAAGTATAGGGGTGCGCAGGTGAATAGAAGATATCATTGGTCGAACCGTATTCAACAATCTTACCTGCGTACATGACAGCAATTTCGTCGGCCATATTCGCGACGACTCCTAAGTCGTGTGTAATAAAGATAATTGAAAGGTTCCGCCGTTTTTTAAGGGCGTTAATAAGACCTAAGATTTGCGCTTGAATTGTAACGTCTAACGCAGTCGTTGGTTCGTCACAAATAAGAATTTCTGGTTCCGCACTTAAGGCAATAGCGATAACAATCCGTTGCCGCATGCCCCCAGAAAACTCAAAGGGGTATTGTCTAAACCGTTCCCGTGCATTCGGGATCGCGACTTCTTCCATGAGCTTAATTGCTTTTTCTTTCGCTGCGGTTTTTGATAATTTAAAGACGGAAGCCTTTGCTTTTTCTTTTAAGTAATCCACGAGTAAGAACGCAACTTTTTCCCACTTTTGATAATTGTGGTCGCCAAACTTGCGGATGGAGGAGTTATATTTATCAATAACTGCGTCACATGAAGAAATCATATCACCGACGATGTCTTCTAAAACGATAAGTTTTTTCGGAATAACTTGGTAATCAAGTTTTTTACCGCGGCGTTCAAGGCGAGCGTAACGGGCATTTTGACGCGCGAAACGGCGTTCTTCTTTGGCGTTACTTTTCTTCGCTTGGAAATATTTATTTAAATCGCCTAAAAGCGAATTAATTAAAATATAGGCAGCGTTATCTTTTTGCGTTTTTAAAGGATCAATTGATGCTTCAACGACTGGTTTTAATTGTTTGATTCGCGCTTTAAAGACCTTTTTGTCGAGTTCTTCTTCTTGTAAAGACTTTTTAAAGGCTTCGACTAAAGTGACGACTTCACGTTTAAACTCTAAGGTTTTATAAACACTATGTTCAAGTGCGGCCCGGTTATAAGCGGTAAACGTAGGAATAAATGTTTCATCAATAAATTGTTTCGTTTTTGCGTTTATTTCCGCAAAGGGGAGCGAACTTAAATCGGCTTTATCATTTTTATTAACATAAAATCCTAAGTGGAAAAAGTCAATTTCTTCCCGGTCGATAATGGTGTCGACAATTTTTTCAACTTTGGTGAAGTTTTCAATAATCGCCGGAATACGACTTTGTTTTTCTTCGGTTTTCAAACCTTTCCAACCCTTATAGGTGGCAAGTAGTTCGGTTAATGTTTCTTCAACCGTTTGCAGTTCCTTTTCAATTCCATATACAAAATAACTATCTTTAATGCGTTTTTGTTTGCGAAGCATTATTTTGATTTGTGATGACGGATCACCAAGATAACGGTGTTCAAGTTTAATAAGTAAGTCTTTAATAGCGGACGAAATATCACCCGCAAAGCCTAATGATTCATTAAAGGAATTTTCAAGCATGCTTGCTTTTAAGTTTGCCCCATTGAAGTCGGCAAGTAATTGGTCAATAACAGCCTTATCATGAGAGCTTTCAGCTTTTGCTTCATACATTGCAATCTTTAAATTGTTAAGCATCGCTTTTAAGTCTTTTTTAGCTTCTTTCCGAATGGCTTTATTTTTAAGGAGCATCGATTCGGTAATTTGGTGGCCGATACGGACAATCGGGTTTAAAGACGATAGTGGATCTTGGAAGATCATCCCAATTTTATCACCGCGTACATGATACATATCTTGTTCGCTCGAGCGTAATAAATCTTTACCGTCATAAATAATTTCGCCACTTTCAATAATGACGTTTCCGGCAGAAATACCTAAGATTGCTTTCGAGGTTACCGATTTACCAGAACCTGATTCGCCAACAATTGCTAAGGTTTTGCCTTTTTCAAGTTTAAAAGAGATGTCGCGGACAGCTTTAACGGCACCGTTATTTGTCCGGAAGGAAATCTTTAAACGTTTTACTTCTAAAATTGCCATAATTAACTGTCACTTCCTCTCAATTGTGGATTAAATGCATCGCGTAGACCGTTACCAAAGAGGTTAAACGAAATCATTAATAGCGAAATAATAAGCGCGGGGAATATCATAAGCGATGGGTAAGATGTCCAAATCGCTGATGCGTCAGAAAGTAATGTTCCTAAAGACGTTGTCGTCGCCCCGCCGACTTTAATAATACCTAAGTAAGAAAGCATACTTTCCGAGAAAATAACGCCCGGAATAACAAGTACCGATGACGTAATAAGCGTTCCTAAGGTATTCGGGAAAATATGTTTCCACATTATGCGGTTATCAGAAGCACCAAGCGTGCGTGCCGCTAAAACATATTCTTGATTTTTATAACGATAAAACTGCGTTCGAACTGAAGCAGCTGTACCAAGCCATCCGGTAGCGACATAAGCAAAGAGCAGCCCGACAAACGAACCGACCTTCGCCGCAAAGTGCAGCTGGAAGAGCGTAACGGTAACAACAAAGGGCACACCGGCTAAAATATCACTAATCCGTTCCATGACTAAGTCCGTAGCTCCGCCGTAATATCCTTCTACAGCGCCGTAAAGAGCACCAATAATGAAGTTAATCGTACTAACGAGCACGGCAATCATAAGTGAAAGGCGAACCCCGGTTGATAAGCGGTAAATCATTGAATAACCTTGCGAATCAGTACCAAATATGTAATTTGGTTCCCGGCCGTAAATGTATTGATAGTAATTGTAATAGAGAACGCGAACTTTATATTGCGCGGTTTCAAAAGAGCCACCACCAGTGTGGACATAATAGACAAAGTTATTAGATGCATCACGCATGTAGTTATCTTCAAATATCATATCTGGAGCGTAAGGAATCGGCACGGCTTGCCCACCGACAACTTTAACTGGATCATTGCGGTTTGTTGCTTTATACCAATAGTTAGCAGCGTCAGCCGAGCCTTCACCAAAGGTCCATTCATTACTTGCGATTAAAGGATAAAAGAGTTTAAGATTCTTTTCTTCTTCCCAAGCCCGCATTTCAAGATAGCGACTTTGTTCAATCGAAATGTATTTAAAGCCAACGGCTAAATATTGGTCAACCGCTGCTTTATAACGAGCAGAAGAGTCGCCATAATTTGCTTCAGTGGCCTTTCCATATTTAACAACTGGTTGATATTTTGATTTTCGTGATTCTTCGATGGTTACAACCGGATTTTCTTCACTAAATTCAGCAGCAACCCCTTTACCAAGTTCATAATATAGAGCCCGGTTTGTTAAAACTTTAGATTGTGACCCATTAACACCAATGTTATATAAAACAGTGTCACGCGGTCCTTTTTTAGCGTAATAAGGGTCCATGATAGTTTGGACGGAAGTTGGGGTAAGAATCGGCACAAAAAGAGCGAATAGTAAGATAAAGCCAATAATAATTGAAGCGGTAACGCTTGCTTTATTACGAGTGAAGCGGAAAAAGGCATCCGCAAAATAACCACGGGCTTTGGTTTCAAGTTTGTGGTCATGTAATTCAATATTTTCATGAGCAAAGGTGAAACGTTCATCCTTTACATTTTTGTTTGTTAATTTATTACTATTCATATTACTTTTTCCCCATCTTAATACGTGGATCAATAAATCCGTATGAAATATCTACCACAATACCTGCCGTTAGACCAATTAAAGTATAAAATACGGTTTCTAACATAAAGATATCGTAGTCAAGCTGATTTATTGACATTAGATAAAGTGAACCAACCCCCGGAATCGAGAAGATTTGTTCAATAATCATTGAGCCGCCTAAAATACCAATAAAAGACGCTATAAGCATCGGGAAGATTGGCACCATGGCGTTTTTTAAAGCATGGCGGGTCGTTGCTTGCCCTCTTGTTAATCCTTTAGTGCGCGCAAGTAACATATATTCTGACGTTAATGTTTCCGATAACTCCGCTCTTGTAAAACGGGTAAGTCCAGCAATTTCACCAAAGGATAACGCTAGAACGGGAAGAATTAAACTCGAGAACATTTTAGCAGTGAAATAACTTCCTCCCGCATCAGCAAGTGAATACATGACGTTTGTCGGCACCCACCGTAATTTAAAGTAAAAGAAGTATTGCACTAAGAAAGCGTAAACGTAAGACGGTACACTAACAAAGATAATAACAATCGTGGAGATAAGGTGATCTTGCCACTTGTTCTTCTTGATGGCGGCATAAATGCCAAGAGAGATCCCAACCGGGATCGATAAGATAAGTGAGTATAAGTTAACAATAACAGTTGGTAAAATTCTTGAACCCATAACTTCAACGGCTGGCGTCGTAAGCGCAATTTTCCATGAAGTCCCAAAATCAAATTTGGTAAAGATGTTCCTTAAATAAATACCGTATTGCACGATAATTGGCTTATTGTAACCTAATGCTTCCCATCGAGCTTTAATTAACGCTTGTAAGTTTACGTCGCGTGGCATTTCTTGAGGGAGGAGCCGGATAAGAAAAAAACTTATCGTTATTATGACAAAAAAGGTGAACACCAATAACCCCAAACGCTTTAAAATATATTTTCCCATTACATAATTCCTTCTTTTCTATAACTGCATGCAAACGCAACGCGATTGCTCACGTTGCGTTTGATGGTCAATAAGTTTTTATTTATAACTAACTACTATTTGTAGTCGATTTGTCCGCCGTTTTGCTTAACAAAGGCAGCCCAAACAGCGTCGCTGTAATTGAATTTTAATAAGCGTAATCCACCGAAACCATACATAATGTTGTATTCGTCTGTGATATAGCTAACTTGTAAACTAAGTAAGAATGAAGCAGTTGATGTTGCTAATGGGATACGGAAGTATTTATCAAGGAATTCTCTTTCTAAGATAGCCAAGATCTTGAGTTTTAATTCGTTTGATTCGTTGGCGTATATTCCACTACCAGATAAAGCACCTGACCATTGTTGCCATGTCATTGTAGCTTCAAATTCATCGAATTCGACAGTTAAGGTTTCCGTTTTTGGATCCCACATCCCAATTTCGTTAACTCCATATTTGTCTGGGTTGGCGTAAACTTCCATGTTTGAGAATGGGTAAAATGCCGCTCCACCCCATGCACCGTAACCAATAGCGAATTTGCCTTTTGGTACGTCGCCATAACGGTCTTCTAAGTTACCGATTGCTTCAAAGGTTACTTTACCAAAGCCACTGCCTTCAATTGCCGCGTTAATATATTTATTTAATAAGGCGACTTGGGCGAGTTCGTCACTTTGGATCGGGCCTTTTGCGTAGGCGATACGGATTTTAATTTCTTCACCGCTCGTGTAAATACCGTCGGCGACTAAAGCGTCGTGCGCTTCTTTCATTAATCTCTTAGCTTCACTTAAGTTGAAACCATTGATTGAGTCATAAGCTTCCTTAAGGGTCGCGTATGGTTTTCCTTCACCGTATTCAACACCATAGAGATCAACAATAGCTTTCATTGCTGGTTCTGAGTCACGATATCTTGAATCTGGATTATTCCAGACGTCATAGTAGTAAAGACTATTTAAGAGTGAGTATGCTGGTTTGTAGGCGGGTGTTTTTGTAACAAATTCAGCGCGATCAATACTTAATGACATACCTTTTCTAAAGCTCTTATGGCTTAAGACAACACTGTTTTGATTTCCTTCGTTTTGGTCCATTAGTTGGAGGTTTTCTAACTTAGCGTTAAAGAAGAAGGACATTGTGTATGTTTCATCAACTTGATATAAAGCGTCAGAAAGGGTGAAATCACTTAATTCTGAAGCAGTTGGTGAGTACTCGGTAAGGTTACCCGCTAAGAATTGTGCTTTTGCAGCGGCGTCACTTAAGACGTCGATAACAATTTTATCAGGGGCATATTGTGGCACTTTTTGTCCATTAACTTCAAAGAGTGTAGTGGAGGTTAAGCGTCCATCAACTTTTTCATAACCGTGCCAGTGTTCGTTTCTTTCAAAGACCATTTGTTTATTGGCTTCTAAAGTTTTAAGAACATATGGACCGTATGAAGCGGTATTTCTTAAGTTCGTACCGTATTTGGTAACAACGAGTTCACCGGTTTTGTCGATATTTGCGTCATAAAGTTTTTCATGAACTAACCAAGTTGAAGTAAAGCTAACAAGGGCGTCTGATTCGACAAGTGGTTGGGCCATTACATAGTTAAAGGTAAGATCATCAACTTTATAAAGACCAACTTCATCAAAGGTTGCTTCTGGGAAGAGTTCTTCGACATATGCATAGTTAATCCAGTCAGCACCACTTTCACCCCATGGTTCGGAGTTATCAAGGAGTGCTTTAAATAAATTTAAGTTTTCTTCCGTTAACTTAAGTTTGAAAGCGTCATCACCTTCAGTTTCGACTTTAGCAACAACTGCTTCCCATGATGGCATGTCGAATGCTTGTGCCCCGTAGGCGTCAACATAATCTTTTAACGTGTAGCCGCCTAACCATGTTAAGCTATGGTTTAATGCAATAAAAACACCTAAACCATTTTCTTTTTGCACAAAGACACCATTTTCTAATTTTAAGTCGTCCTCGGTAATTTTATGGCTACCGCTTGCTAAGTTGTCAAAGTAGGCTTTACTACCTTGATATACATAGTTCTTTGCTCCAGCAATTGCGCTATTGCCGTCGTAATAGAGGTTTGCCCGGTAGTTGATCATTTCTGGATCTAAGAGCCGTTTACCTGATTCAATGAATGAATCCGCATTAATGACAGTACCATCGTGCCATTTTAAATTTTCTCTAAGTTTGATTTGGTAAACAAATTGGCCAGGGTTATCTTCATCAAGATTGTCAAGATAAGCATTAGCTTCTTCTTCACCATCAAAAACATATTTTCCTAATGCAGCAGCACTTGTTCTTGTAACGTCAGTAATTGATTCTGCTAAGTCATAGACCCATTGATAAAGTCCTTTTTCGGTATCAAGGGGGGCCAATGAGACAAAACCTTCTGATAAGTAACTAAGTACACCATCATCAGCATTTGTTTCCCAACTGTGTGGGTTCCAGTTTGAGGCTAGGGCAGACGAATAACCGCGATACGTAAAATCGACTTGTAGTTTTGGTTTTGGTTTACAACCGCTTAATACGATTGCAAATGTCGCACCAGCAAAAACCGTTAACAATAATTTTGATTTTCTCATAGTTTTTTTCTCCTTTCGAATTATTGTTCGCAACCACTTCGAGCAATAAAGCGCATAATGCACAAAGCAGTTAACTTAATTGAGGTTGTAGTTCATTCGACGTACACTACCCCAAATATATTAATAGTATATTGATATAGAAGGGCCATTGCAAGAAATGAATAACATGAAAGCGTTTCCACTCTTTTTTTTGCTTATCACCAAGTGGAAAAATCGCTTATTTAGCGACTTATGGCTCTTTTCAATATAAAGCTAACGATAATGTTAATCGCTCTTTTCAGGAGTGTCTTCGGCGTTTACTTCGGGTTTTTCCGCCTCTTCGATTGTCGGTTCAAGGATTTCTTGACGCGCTTTAAGTTCTTCTTCACGCATCATTAAAATTTGACTAATATAGTTACTTGCTTCTGGTGGTAAAGTCGGGTTTTTGATTATTACTTTTAATTCTTCAATTGTGAACTTTAAAATATCGATCCTTTTAGGCGCCATGAAGGCGTGATAATAGTAATAATAAAAGCGAGTTGTAAAAGGTAAGATTAGGGCAAACGATAAGAGGGCAATAAGCTCAACTTGTAAGAAAAGCATGACACTTGGGGCAAGCGTTTTAATTAAGAAATAACTGCCTATATATAATAAGGTATATAAAAGGAAAGAAATTGAAGTAACAAGTGCCTGCGTTAAAAAGATTTTTTGTCGTTCATTTTTATCAGCGAGAAACTTCATCTTCAAGTCTTTAAAGCGGTAGGTAGGCCGGTGTTCAATAAAGATTGATAAATAGACATGAAATACACCGCGATTAAAAATAAAGATAATACCCGCTATCACTAAGAGTTGATTAAAAATATTAAGGGCATCATTGTATTTTTGAAATAAAACAAGTAATTCATCCCCTAATGTAGAATAAGCTTCGGGCGAAGTCGCGGCTTGAAAGCGATTAAAGATGTCCATCAAACTAGAAATAAACGGTTGATCATAAAAGTAAATGAACAAATAAAGCCCAAAAAGAAAAACAAATGAGGCAATAATAACATAGAGTAAATATATTAATAATGTACGCCACGAAAAGAATACACTAATGCGGCCACTGCGATATGTATTTTTAAATAGATTATAGTAAACCTTAAAATTACGGGGTGATTCATTACCTGATTCGATAAGGGCACTATATTCCGTAAAAGTAACCACAAGCGGCATTAAAATCATAATAAACACAAAAATGCCGATAATACTAAAGTCCGTATAGTTTAAATAAGTCGTGACAAAAGCAAGCGCCAATAAAATAAGCGTAAATAAAATATAGTTTTTTACGCGGCCCTTTTGTGACCATAATGTTTTAAATACACTACCAAATGTTACTTTTTCTTTGGCCATTTGCTTCCTTTCTCCCGTCTTAAGTTTAAATCATCAATTTCATGAACCCGTTTTTTTAATTCCTCAGCGTTAAGGGGAGCAATATCTCTTCCTTCAATCTTTAACACTAGTTTCATAAAATCACGTGTATCAATGATGAAATTTTGACTATCATTAACATTTAAATCAGTAATTTTTGTATCAACACTGACAAGGGTTATCCCAATAAAGGTATTATGATCGATTCCGGTTCTTAAACTTAATTTTTGCACAAGATGTTTTGTTTTAAGAAACGGACTATCAATTATTTCTTCATCCCCTTGTTTATTCTTTAAAATCCACTTTGAATCTTGGGGATTACCTGATAACACTCCTTTATAAATATAATCGTTAATAACATAAATATATTTATTACCAAAAAGAATGTGATCAATATATAAACTTTCGCGATTATTGAGTTTAATCTCTAATTTATTAATAAGGTAATAATCGTGATATACCGCGGTTTTG
>CAYTKX010000017.1:0-12322 GCA_964438495.1 uncultured Staphylococcaceae bacterium | reverse complement strand
ATTCAAGTATTTATGCCTTATTTTCTTATTCATATTCAAGAAAAGTTAGGTTTTGTGGGCTTTGACTTTACGATTATTATGGCGGTGGTCTTACTAGTGGCCTCAGTCTTTACCGTCTTAATTGGCTTTTTCGTTCTTAAAAAGAAAAGTATGCTTTATATTTTTATTACCCTTGCTGTTACCGCAAGCGGGCTCTTACTAATGTTTTTTGCTCGCACTATGGTGACCATTATTATTGCCGGCATTATCTTTATGACTGGGAATATGGTGGGTACAACAATCTTAGGGGCAAGGGTCCGTGATTATACGCCGCGCCAAGAAGTTGGTTTATTCCAAGGTATTAGGATGATTTTTGTTGTGTTATTACCAATGGTTATCGGTCCATTCTTAGGGCAACTATTTTATAGTCAAACAGCGGAGACATACACGAATGAATATGGAAATCGCGTTAAATTACCGAATGAATACATTTATTTAGGGGCGATGTTTGTTTTAACGTTAGCGATTATCCCCTTAATCTTTTTAGCAAGAAAAGAAAGGAAGACGGAAGATGAAAGCGCCACTTAGTGAATATCCACGCATGATTATGGTGCGCGATTCCTTTATGTCGCTTAATGGCATTTGGGAATATGCGATTCGAAAAGATGATCGTATCCCCGAAACGTTTGATGGGGAAATCTTAGTGCCCTTTTCTCCGGAAAGTCCCCTTTCTTTAGTAAACCGCTTTGTCGCTCCAGATGACTATTTAATTTATCGGAAAAGATTTACTTTGCCGCCTCGCTTTAATAAGGGACACGTAATTTTACATTTTGGGGCTGTTGATCAAATTGCGACCATCTTTTTAAATGGTATTCCCGTTGGATTTAACGAAGGCGGATTTTTACCGTTTGAAGTCGTCCTTGATAGTGCGTTACAAGAAGATAACGAATTAATTGTTATTGTCAAAGATTATAGTGACCAAAGTTTTTATAGTCGCGGGAAGCAAAAGATGAAACGCGGACAAATTTGGTATACCGCGCAAAGTGGAATTTATATGCCAGTGTGGTTAGAAAGTGTTCCCAAAGACTTTATCTCATCTTTGAAGATAACTCCGCTTTATGATGAAGCCCAAGTTGAAATCAAAGTTTTTTCTAAAAGTGAATTAACCGCCACGATTTTATTTAATGGTGAAAAGTATGAGTGTCCCACAAATGAGGCGTTTTTACTGCCGGTACCTAACTTTATTAGCTGGCACCCAAATAATCCGCATCTTTACCCTTTTAGTGTTCTTTTAGGAGAAGATCGCGTTGAATCATACTTTGCCATGCGGAAAGTAGCAGTCGAAGTTGCTAAAGACGGGCACCGGCGAATCTTTTTAAATAATGAAGCACTTTTTCAAACCGGGTTATTAGATCAAGGCTACTTTAGCGATACCCACTTAACGCCGCCGAGTGACGACGCATTAATAAAAGACATTGAACTTGCAAAAGAAATGGGCTTTAATGTGCTCCGTAAACATATAAAGATTGAATGGGAAAGGTTTTATTATCACTGTGACCGCCTAGGAATGCTCGTATGGCAAGATTTCGTGAATGGCGGGGAAAAGTATCGTCCGCATGTAATTCACTTGCCTGCGGTATTAAATTTGCATTTTAAAGACACTAATTATAAATTATTTCGCCGAAGTAACGCTAAAGGGCGGATGTTATTTTATTTAGAAGTTAAAAACACAATCGAACATTTATATAATTACCCGTCAATTATCTTATGGACGGTCTTTAATGAAGGATGGGGCCAGTTTGACGCCCAAAAACTTTTAGCGTACGTTAAACGCCTTGATAATACACGCCTCATTGATATTACTTCGGGATGGCATGATCAAAAGATTGGCGACTTTAAATCGTGGCATGTCTATTTTCGTAAATATCGCCACCGAAACGATAAACTAAACCGAGCGACAATTTTAAGTGAATTTGGTGGTTTCTCCTATAAAGTACGTGGCCACACTTTTAGTGACACAAACTTTGGTTACAAAAAGTATAAAGATGAAACTTCATTTACGAAAGCGTTTAAAGACCTTTATGAAACACAAATTATCCCTAGTGTTAAAAAAGGTTTAAGCGCTGCTATTTATACGCAACTAAGTGACGTTGAAGATGAACTGAATGGCCTTGTTACTTATGACCGCAAAGTTATTAAAATTGACGTTAATGTTGTTAAAAAAATAAACGAAAAGCTACTTAAAGAATAGTAACAAATACGCTATTTTTGTTTCATGATCGAGTAAGGTGCTTATAGATATAATTCATCTTTAGTCATTTAAAGATACTTTTTAAAATTATTCCTAAATATTCCTTTTTGGCAAAAAGAGCCAATTTATTCCTTAAAATATTCCATTTTCGAATATTATCCAGGCATAATATTCCATTTTCGAATATTTGACTATTATTGATAAAAAAAATTCAATAATTGTATAAAATACCTACATGAAAATAAATAACGTGAAAAAGTTACGGAAGGCCGCAGGCATGAGACAATGGGAAGTCGCTGAAAAGTTAAATGTTTCCCAATCAACTATTTCTAAGTACGAAAGTGGGGCAAGTAAAATTGATACCCAAGTTGCTTGGAAACTAGCAGAGCTTTTTAATGTACCAGTGAATGAAATTTATGGTCCGGAAATCGTTACCCCTGTGTTACCGATTAGCGAAGATGAACCATACGTTTTAACTGAAGAAGATCGTGAAGATTTAATCGAAATGATTGAAGAGTTCTTTGACAGTTTTAAAAAATAGTTAACACTATGTTAATATTTAACTAGGGTACATAAAATGAAATTTGATACTTCAGCGAATAAGGCGTTTTTAACACATTCTTTTCTCCTAGGTTTAATGCGCATTAAAGGAAAAAGTGTGACCGAAGTTAAAACTTTACTAGAAGCTTCTTTAGCGTTAGGCATTAATTATTTTGATCACGCTGATATTTATGGCGCGGGGGAATGCGAAACGCTATTTGCCCAAGCCATGAAAGAGTTAAACGTGCCGCGGGAACAATATTATCTACAATCAAAAGTTGGGATAAGACCGGGCGTTGCTTATGATTTTACTTATGAACATATTATAAATAGTGTCGACGGTATTCTAAAAAGATTAGCGACACCTTATTTAGATGTTTTACTATTACACCGCCTTGATTTATTAATGGAGCCTGAAGTTGTCGCTAAAGCACTAATTACTTTGCAAAAAAGTGGTAAAGTACGCCATTTTGGTGTTTCGAACATGCATCAATCAACGATTAGCCTTTTAGAAAAACATTTACCATTTAAATTAATCATTAATCAATTACAACTATCCGTATCTTATAACGCTTTAATAACAAGTAACATTTATGTAAATAGTGATTATCCGTTTGAAGGATACGGTACATATGGTCTTTTAAACTACATGATGGAAAACGATATTAAAGTGCAAGCATGGTCGCCATTAATGCATCACCATTGGCAAAGTTTATTAGATCACCCAGAATTACCAGCGTTAAATGAATTATTGGAAAAACTCGCTATTAAATACGGGGTCACTAAAAGCGCAGTGGCGATTGCTTTTATTTTAAGACACCCAGCTAAAATGCAAGTCGTGCTTGGTACTACAAACCCTAAACATTTAAAAGAGGCCGCCGAAGCGACCACCTTTAAATTGACACATGACGAATGGTATGCCTTAATGCAAGCAAGTGGGCAAAAAGTAATTTAAAACTTTTTATAAAGATAAATACTATATTCAGGCTTATCAAGCATTTCCGAAATATAAGAACAATACGGTAAGATCTTAGTGTCTTTTTCTTCTGCTAAAGCGATTAAACGTTTAAAAAGTAAGACTGCTAATCCTTTTCCACGATGTTCTTTGCTAACTTCGGTGTGCGTTGCTACAATAATGCCTTTACGATTAATATAGTAATCAAGGGCCGCAATTGCCGCTAGCGGGCTTTCGCCGATGTAAAAACTTTTTTCACTAACTTTTACTTCGTATTCCATACTATTATTTTAAATCATTATTTGAAAATATGCCGACTATGTGCTTTTTAGGATGTTTTATTTCAAATTATTGGCATAATATCATATGATTAAGGTAATAAAGGTATTTTATGGAGCGAAAAAAACTAAAAGTTGCAGTCGTGGCCGATGTTCTTGGTAAAGAAAATAATGGCACTACAATCGCGGGAATGAACTTTATTCGTTCATTAAGAGCGAAGGGACATGAAGTCATTGTTATTTCTCCCGATAAAGATAAAAAAGATGAACCAGGTCACGTCGTAATGCCGTCATGGAACTTTGGGGTATTTAACCGTTATGTTGCTAAAAACGGTGTCGTCATTGCCCGTGTTGACGCTAAACTTTTAGAAGAAACTTTAAAAGAAGTTGATGTTGTTCATTCCATGCTTCCCTTTTCTTTAGGAAAAGCAACGGCGCGCATTACAAAGCGGCTTGGCATTCCTTTAACGTGCGGTTTTCATACGCAAGCCGAAAACATTACGGGCCATATTAAAATGATGAACCTTAAAGTCGCAAATCGCTTTACATATAAAGTATTAAACAAAAGACTATATAAGTACGCTGACGGTATTCATTATCCGACCACCTTTAGTCGTGATACCTTTGAAGCAGTTGTCGGTAAAACGCCTGCCTATGTTATAAGTAACGGCGTTAATAAAAGATTCCAATATATTCCCGAACTAAAAGACACAAACCTTTTACAAACTGACGCAAAATATCAAATTATATTTACTGGTCGCCTTTCGAAAGAAAAAACGCACCATATTTTAATTAAAGCTTTAAAGTATTCAAAATATAAAGATGATATTCAACTCGTCTTTGCTGGGGCCGGACCATTAGAAAATAAACTAAAGAAAATGGGCCGTAAACTAAAGTACCCACCGATTATTCGTTTCTTTACACGTGAAGAAATGGTGGAAGTATTAAATAACGCTACATTATACGTACATCCTTCCGAAATTGAAATTGAAGCCATTAGTTGTCTTGAAGCCATCAGTTCAGGCTTAGTGCCGGTCATTGCTAATTCAAAACGTAGCGCAACCCGCTATTTTGCCTTAGATGATAATAATCTATTTAAAAACTTAGACGCTAAAGACTTAGCGAGTAAAATTGATTATTGGCTCGACAATCCACAAAAAAGAGACGAAAGACGTGCTGAATATTTTGATTACACCAAGAAATTTGACCATGATTATTGCATGGACCAAATGGAAGAAATGTTATATAATGTTATCGCCAATGGGAAACGAAAAGCCTAAAAAAATCTATTACTATAGTGATCCCTTAAATGATGATTTTTCGGGGACTCAAATTAAACAAATTCCGATTGATGAAAATTATAAATTCGTCCGGAATAGTTTTTTTTATCGTGTCGGTGCTTTTATTCTCACCTTTATGATTGGCTTACCAATTTTATATTTAATCTTAGTGTTTAAGCATGGCATCAAAGTAAAAAATCGTAAAGTATTAAAGAAAGTAAAAGGGAAAGCATATTTTCTCTACGGAAATCACACACAATATGCGGACTCTTATATTCCCCAAGCAGCGATTAACCCATGTCGGAAGACTTATGTATTAAGTAATCCGGATGCGACAAGTATTAAGGGATTAAAAACAGTTGTGCAAATGCTTGGCGCAATTCCTTTACCTGATCCAACAGTCAACTTTAAAGCAAGTAAAAACTTTTTACGAGCGCTTGATTATTACATCAAACAAAATAAAGTTATCGCCATCTTTCCGGAAGCGCACATTTGGCCCTATTACACTGGTATTCGGCCCTTTTTAAGTAATAGCTTTATTTATCCGGTTAATTATAACGCCCCCGTTATTGCAATGGTCGCGACTTATCAAAAACGTAAGTTTAGAAAGACGCCACGCCTTATTATTACGTTAAGTGATGTTTTTGAAAGTGATCAAAGTTTACCAAAAAAAGAAGCACGCGAAAAATTACGGCAGCAAGTATATGACTTTATGAAGAAACATGCTGATAACCCTGCAAATTATGCGTATTACGAATATATTTATAAACCAAAAGAAGATTAATCACGGAATTTAATGTCACGGGTAAAGACGATAGAAGCGACGTCATCTAATACTTTTTCATAGCGATTTGTAATAATTAAATCGCTATTTTCTTTAAAGAAAGATAAGTCATTAATTACTTTAATACCTTGGAATTCATCTTGATCAATTAAAGGTTCATAAATTATCATTTCAATATCAAAAGCTTTAAGATAATTAATCACATCTAAAATTGATGACTCCCGGAAATTATCGGAACCTTTTTTCATTGTTAAGCGATATATACCAAGTCTTTTTGCCTTTGTTTCTTCAAGCGTTTTAATGATGTGCTCGGCAATATACTTTTTACGAGCATTATTTGAATCAATTGTGCCGCTTATTAGTCTTTCCGGAACATAAGTGAAATTTTTATGGAGTTGTTTAATATCTTTTGGTAAACAGTAGCCCCCATAACCAAAAGACGGGTTATTATAATGATTACCAATCCGCGGATCACTACTTACGGCATCAATAATCGTTAAAGTATCAAGCTCATTTGATAGGGCATAGGAATCAAGCTCATTAAAGAAAGAAACACGTAACGCAAGGAAGGCGTTAGCAAATAGTTTAATTGCTTCGGCCTCTTCAAGCGCCGTTAAAAAGACAGAAACCTTATCTTTATTTTCACTAGCGTTTTGATACATTTTAGCGATATCTTTTGCAATTTCGCGTTCTTTTTCGTCTTTTTTATTGTAGCCTACTACGATACGACTAGGGTGTAAGTTATCATATAGAGCGCTGCCTTCTTTAAGAAATTCTGGACTATAAAAGATTTTTAGCGTCTTAAATTGCTTGCGAAGCAAAGTTGTCGCGCCTATGTTTAAGGTTGATTTAATTAAAATATGCGCCTTACTTTTAAATGATTCTAAAATCTTTAGAGTTTCGATAATCGAGGTTAAATCAAAAGATTTTGTTTCATCATTAAAATGGGTAGGTGTAGCAATAATTATTAGATCAGCAGTGCTTAGGTCTTTAGTAAATGTATTAGTGACTTTTAGTTTTTTACGTTTAAGACTATCACTAAATTCTTTATCTTTTACCGGTGAAAGACCCTTTTCAATTGTTCTTATTTTATCTTTATTAATATCATAACCAACAACATCATATTGGTCATTAAAAAGAAGGGCTTGTGCAAGGCCGACATATCCTAAACCAATAACTCTAATCTTATGTATCATATTGTTTCTCTTTTTTAATTATAACAAATATAAGCATATTAATTAATGTTTCATATATTGTGTCGCTTTTAATGTAGAATATGCTAATCTTGATATATGAAAAATGTATATACAAATATGTGTATGGTGTATGACGGGGAGCAAATTCTTGTTTTAAACCGCGTTAAAAAAGATTGGCCAGGTTTAACTTTTCCGGGTGGACACGTTGAAAAAGGTGAATTATTCACCGAAAGTGTAATTCGCGAAATGTACGAAGAAACAGGACTAATTATTAGTGACCCCGAATACGTTGGCAAAATTGTATGGCCTTTACCTGATAAAGGTATTAATGACGTGGCCCTTCTTTATCGTACGAATAAATTTAAAGGTGAAATCTTAGCGAGTAAAGAAGGCGAAGTTTTCTTTATTAAAAAAAGTGAGTTAGCCCATTTTGCCTACTCACTTGATTTTGATATTGTCTTAGAAAAGATGTTAAAGTTTTAAACGCTTAAGCCGGTGGGCTATAAGCGATTTCATTTAATAATTCAAAGAGCGCGGGTAAAGCATCTTTAAGTTCGACGGTTGTCGCTCCCACTTTAAAAGTTTTAAATAAGTTTAAATTATCAGCGACATTACCTAAATTAATCATTTTAATAAAGAATGATTTTTCAGCAGTAAAGAGTTCTAAAAAGCCTATTAATTCAGGATTTAAAAACTTATACATTAAAGTATCTTCCGCAATCATCGCCTTAAAGGCCGTCATCGGCGGCACTAAGGTGGCCATTGGAATGGCAAAGATCATAATCGCAATAATAGACAAGGAAATACTAATTGCTAGTTTAGCAGGAATAAGCTTTAATTTGCGTAATTTCTTTGGAATTAAGAGCCTAAATAAGAAGAATGTCAACGCACTGATAAGCGGGGTAACCATTGCAATAACGGGTATCCCAACAAAGATAACGATATTAATTAAGATGACTTCGGTAAAGGCAAGCGCGTAAGCATCGCTATAGCCAGCTTGAATGACAACACCGTTAATTGTTTGCGCTAAGTTGGTGTAATTCATCTCCACCCCATTTGCCGTTCCTTTTAAGCCAATTGGTAAGCCACCAACAACGGGGGCTAAAACTTTAGCGAAACTAAAGAGTAAGATTAATAAAATGATAAAGATAATGCCGCGCCATACTACTTTCCAAAAGTTTTTAAATATACCGCGAATAATGGCCCCAATAAAGGCCCCAGCAATAAAGACATCAACAAGGAAAGTTAGTTGATTTAAAGTGCTAAAAATAATGCCCACAAAATCAAAGCCTTGGAGCATTTCACCAATACCTCCTTCACCAAGTAACATTGGTAAGATTAAGATGGAGTTTATTAAGTTATTAATAATCATAATGTAACCTCATAGTTTATTATACAATTAATTTTCTTTTTGCAATACCTTTTAGGCATTAAAAAAAGAGGGGCGAACCCCTCTTTATAAGAAACGTAATGCTCTTAGTTATTTGCGAAGATTGTAGAATGCGGATAATCCAGGATAAATTGCTCTTTCACCTAAATCATCTTCAATTCTAATAAGTTGATTATATTTCGCAATCCGATCAGTTCTACTCATCGAACCGGTTTTAATTTGCCCAGCGTTTAAGGCAACGGCAAGGTCAGCAATCGTTGTATCTTCACTTTCACCTGAACGGTGGCTAACGACACAGGTATAACCTGCTCTTTCCGCCATTTCCATCGCATCTAAGGTTTCGGTTAAGGTTCCGATTTGATTTAACTTAATTAAGATGGAGTTAGCAATTCCTTTTTCAATACCTTCTTTTAAGATGGCAGGGTTCGTAACGAATAAGTCGTCACCGACAATTTGAATCTTACTTGCTAATTTATCGGTTAAAAGTTTCCAGCCATCCCAATCGCCTTCGGCTAAGCCGTCTTCAATGGAGATAATTGGATATTTAGCGACAAGTTCTTCGTACCAGGCGACCATTTCTGCACTTGTTTTAACGGCGCCACCTGATTTTTTAAGCACATATTTTTTCGTTTTTGCATCAAAGAATTCACTCGCGGCAACGTCTAAGGCGATAAAGAAATCTTTACCAGGTTCGTAGCCAGCTTTTTTAATGGCTTCAATAATAACTTGAATTGGTTCTTCGTTGCTTGCAAGGTTTGGTGCAAAGCCACCTTCGTCACCGACTGCGGTAATATGACCTTTGGCTTTTAAGACGCTTTTTAAGTTGTGGAATACTTCGGCACCCCAACGTAAAGCTTCGCGTAAGCTTGGCGCACCAACTGGCATAATCATATACTCTTGGAAATCAACACTACTATCAGCGTGAGCGCCACCGTTGATAACGTTCATCATTGGGACTGGTAACTTTTTAGCGTTAACGCCACCAATGTAGTTATATAAACTAACACCTAAATAGTCGGCTGCGGCGCGAGCAGCGGCTAAACTAACACCTAATAAAGCGTTAGCACCTAAATTTTTCTTGAAGGGCGTTCCATCAAGTTCTAATAATACTTGGTCGATTCCGACTTGATCATCGGCATCCATACCGACAATAGCGGGCGCAATAATTTCATTTACATTTTCAACCGCTTGTAGGACACCTTTACCTAAGAAACGCGATTTATCACCATCTCTTAATTCTAAAGCTTCCCGTTCCCCGGTACTAGCGCCACTTGGGACAATTGCTCGTCCAAAAGCACCAGATTCTGTTAATACATCAACTTCAATCGTTGGATTACCACGTGAGTCAATAACTTCACGGGCGTAGACATCAATAATAATTGGCATTTTTCATCCTCCTCTTGTAATAGCCACATATATTATAAACGATTTTGCTACTACTAAGTAGTAATAAAGCAATAAAAAACGCTTATTTCGCTATTTTTTTACCGAAAATGATTTTTAGGCGTATTGCCATTATTTTTTTGCTATACTTTTTAAATAGAGGAAATAGTGATGAAGAGCAAAGTAATAAAAAAAGTGGTCGCTGGTTTAATCTTCTATGAAGGCAAACTTTTTGCGGCCGCCCGTAATGAAAAAGATGAACGCTATGGAAAGTATGAATTTCCGGGGGGAAAAGTTGAAGAAGGCGAAACTGGGGAAGAAGCCTTGAAGCGGGAAATCTTTGAAGAGTTAGAAATGGATATTAAAGTTAAAACCTTTTGCATGCATGTAAGTCATGAATATCCAACCTTTCAATTAGAAATGGATGTTTATTTTGCTTACACTCATAATGATAACTTTGTCCTTAATGTTCATCAAAGCGCAGGTTTCTACACGAAAGACCAAATCTTAAAATTACCCTTTTTAGGTGCGGATTTAAAGATTGTGGAATATATTCGTGATCACTTAGAATTTTAATCTTTTAATTCATTTAAAAATTTAAGTAGTAATTCACTAGCCACCCCGCGATGGCTAATGCTTTTCTTTTCGCCGATTGTTAATTCACCAAAAGTCTTTTGGAAATCAGGATAAAAGAAGATTGGGTCATAACCAAAGCCGTTCGTGCCTCGTTCTTCATTAATGATTAAGCCTTTTACTTCACCGACAAACACTTGGGGGAAGCTAGTAAGGCCGACTAAGGCAATGGCGGCGACAAACTTTGCGCTTTTATCACTATGGTCTTTTAGCATTTCAATAATTTTTAAGTTTTTTTCGGTATAAGTAGAATCTTGCATAAATCGTGCACTATTAACACCAGGGAAACCGTCTAAGGCACTAATACTTAAACCACTATCATCAGCGATTACAGGTAGTTTTGTAATGTGATGAACGGCAAGTGCTTTTATTAAAGCATTATCTTGAAAAGTTGTGCCGTCTTCAATAATTTCATCATGAAAATTAATGTCATGCAGACTTACAATTTCATAATTTGTGTCTTTAAATATTTCTTTAAACTCTTTAACTTTGTTTTCGTTATGAGTCGCAATTACTAATTTCTTTTTCATACATGGAAATTATATCATTATTTACTTTATTTCGCTTCTAGCGTTAAAGATAGAAACTTAAACTTTGGTATAATTTAAAAGAATGGAGGCTTTTATGTATACGAAAGAATTAATGTTTATTAAAGAAAAGGTGTTATTAACATATAAAGACATGATTAATATCCCACTTGAGGTTGATGATAAAGGCCAATTTGACACAATTACAAATATTGATTTAGCGGTAGAAAAAGCCCTTATTGCTGCAATTAAAGATGATTTTCCCACAGATTCAATCATCAGTGAAGAATATAATCCTTTTGGTAAAGTTAATGGGAGAACTTGGGTTATTGATCCAATTGACGGCACTGTAAACTTTTCACGTAACGGTTATAACTTTGGTATTCAAATTGCCTTTTTTGATAAAGACGAAGTTCTTTTAAGTTATATGTATTTCCCGCGTCTTAATGAAGAATATTATGCCCTTTTAAATCAAGGTGCCTATCGCAATAATGAAAGAATAGTGCCAAAAGTAACACCGCTTTCACAAACGATAATGAGCTTTAGTGATTTCTTTATCAATGACCCAAAGGCTAATAAGTTTCAAGAAACATTATTTTTGAATTTAAAAGATAAATTATTTAGAACGAGAATTATCGGCAGTTCCGCGGTTGACTTTGCTTCCCTTGCAAGTGGCTTTACTGATGCTTTAGTAATGCGCACCACTAATATTTGGGATTTAGCGCCCGGTTATTTACTTGTTAAAGAAGCAGGGTGTACTGTTCTTAATGAAAAGCTTACTGCCTATAACTTTAGCGATTATGCCCTTTTTGCAATGAATAACCGTGAATTTGCAACTATTCTTAAAGAAGCAATACCGCAATAATTAATTAGATATAACGAGATGTTGTCTTTTTTCTTTAATCTTTTTTAGGGCGTACGGTAAATTAAGTAAGGTAAATAAAATGATGCCGCCAAGGGTAAAAGCAATAAGATACACTACGGAAAATAAAATAAGCACAAATATAACATGCATTCCGCTTTGCTGTAAAGAAATACGAATATTACTTAAGACCGGCATATTAACGTTACTAAGCCACGGGTTAATAAAGAAACCATCAAACTCTTTTAATGAGGGGTGTTTTAA
>CAYTKX010000016.1:4358-12499 GCA_964438495.1 uncultured Staphylococcaceae bacterium | reverse complement strand
ATTTTGTTGAACCAGTCGACAGTGTAATAGCGCGCGCTATACTTTATCGCATGAAAGAAGGAGAAAGTTTTGACTCAATTTATCAAGACGTCCGTAATCATTTAATTGATAAATATGGCGAGGACGGTTATTTTAAAGGATGGCTTAATTCTAAGGCCCTTACCGATATGCAAAACGAATTATGGCCCCTATTAAAAGATGAGATTCAATTTAAAGATTATGCTTACCAAATATATTTAAAACGTGATATTTATAAATAGTTTAACAACTTTTTTATGATTATTTTACATATTTTTTACACATTAATTATTTAACTATGTTATAATCGTACTTGAAGGAGATAGCGCATGAAATTTCGTAAATTAGATAAAATATTAATTCCTTTCTATCGTCTACACTTTAAACACAGCTTAATTCAAACGATTAAACATACAATTTTTCTATTTTATAAACCAGAAAAGTATATTGCGATTAACACTAACCCTTTCAAAAAGTTTATGTATCGCATTATGGCTTTTACTTTAGGCACTATTTTAACTATATTAATGATTCCTTTATATATCTTAATATATTTACTTACCGCGATATTTACTTTTGTTCCGGTGACGATTATTGCTTTGGGCATTGGTTTATATTACGGGTTACTACCATTTCTTTTAAAACTAGAAAAATATTATGAACCCAAAGAAGCAAAAGAACGACCAAAGCGGAGCGGACTTGATACTTTATTAATTCCTCTTTCCTGGAGCGGCATTATAACGCGCGCTTTCTTAAATAATGTATATCAAACAGGATTAAATCCAAGTCGACGCATTAATGAACTTAAAAATAAAGAAGAAACATACATTATTATGCGTTTAGGATTAGGTATTGCAAGTGTGATTGCTTACTTATTATATTCTTTAGTGTTCTTTGCATTATTAGAGCTAACAAGTTTCTTTACGCTTTCCCTTATCGCCCTTATTGCTTTACTCATCTGGAGTATATTAGTGCTCTTTATTCGCGTCATTGGCAAACTCTTTAGTGATCAAGAATTTAGTGAGAAAGAAGAGGATGATAAATAATGGATTTATGGCTTATTATTACACTTAGTGTCGTTGGGGTTATTCTCTTTAGTGTTTTAATCTTCACGGTATCAATGCTTTCTCCAAAGATTAAAAAAGAAAGACCTCGCAAAGCAAAAGAAGTTAAACTTGAATATGTCGATGAACGGCAAGTAGTGACCAAAAAAGAAAATGGGGTCATTAGCTTTCTCTTCGCAAATAAAAAAGTAATACCAACGTTACTCGTCATTAGTGTGGCAGCGATTATTTTAGAAATTGTCTTTTTACATAAAACCTTTGCCGTGTGGCAGTTAGTCTTTTTAACGACCGGAACACTATTTACGATCTTTTCGTTAAGTGGTATTCGTAACTTTGAAGAAAAAGTAATACGTGGTTCCTTATTACTTATTGGCACAATATGTATTGTAATTGCCTTATTTCCGCTGGGACTAGCAACACCAAAACTATTCTTTTATATTTTAGGAATACCGGCAGTTATATTATTACTTTATGCCTTCTTTAATTTCTTAAAGTATGTCTCACCAATCTTTGCGGTGGTTGCTTCTTTTCTTGGTAGCTTATTTTTAGGCGCCCTTTCGCTTATTTCTTTAATCTTATTTGGCGGGGTTGTCTTTATCATTGTCGGGGCCATTCTTTTTGTCGTCACGATTATCTTTATTGCCTACGCAGTATTCTCCCTTGTAAGTCGGCTTATAAATTACTAACTTCGGATAGTAAATATATAAAATGTTATATAAATAGGGCGTTTTTGTCATATTTATATGAATTTAGGGCGTTTTTTGTTAAAATTAACCGCGGAGGTATTTTATATGAGTTTAGCAGAACAACTTCGAAGTTTCTTATCAGAATTATTAACCCCTTTAATTAATAACCCTGATTTAGTTACTTTACTTGTGACAATTGCGATGATCTTTATTTGGGTAATATTAGCCTTTATCGTCACCCGTATTGTCCGTCTTATTTTATTCAACACGAAATCTTTTGAAAAGAAGATGGGAAAAAGTGAATCAAAGGAAAAACAAACGGTTCGTCGTTTAATTAATAACATTATTCAATTCTTTTTCTTCTTCTGGATTGCCATTATGATCTTAAATGAATTAGGGCTTGATTTAGTGCCACTTTTAGCCGGGGCAGGTGTCCTTGCTTTCGCTGTTGGTTTTGGGGCCCAAGAATTAATTAAAGACTTAATTGCCGGGATGTTTTTAATCTTAGAAAAAACATTTAAAATTGGTGACTATGTCGAAATTGGTAGTCACTCAGGAACAATTATTGACGTTGGCTTACGCCGCGTTAAAATTCAAAACTGGAAAGGGGAAGTTATCACCATTAATAACGGTGACATTCGCACCATCAAAAACATGAGTCTTAACCCAAGCTTTGCGGTAGTGGAATTCCGGGCCGATTATGATCTTAACTTAAAAGAACTTGAATCGACTGACTTTAAAAACTTCCTTGCGAAATTTAAAGAACGCAATAGCGATGTTTTAGAAATGCCAGAAAAAGTGTTACTTATTGATTTATACGACGGGCTAAAGTTTACAATCAACATTAAAACGAAAACCCGAAAACACGTCGCTATAGAACGTGAATTTAGAAAACAATTAGTGACTTATTTCCAAAATAAGAAGATTGATATTTACGTACCAGTCGTTATTGCTGAAGAAAATAAAGAGGCCTAACGCCTCTTTTTCTTTTTAGCTTTTTTATCTTCCGGTAATGATGAATATAATTCATTAACTTTAAGGCGAAGTGCTTCGGCGACTTCGCTTTTATTTAATCCTTGTGCCTTAAGTTCACCGTAATAAACGGGCTTTCCAATAACAATAATCTTTCGCTGTTTCGTGTAATAGACGGGATAGATTGGTAAATCAAGGTTATGATATTTATAAGCGTAATCCGCAAAGACGGCAAAACCTTTATTAAAGCGGGTTATTTCATCAAAATAGCCTTCATTTGAATCTTCGGGGAAGACAAGTATTGGAATATCTTTTTTCGCAAAGCGGAGTGATTCGCGCATTGTTTTTGTAAAACGCACATCTTCATACGTTGGCACTAAGCGCATATTGACGTATAAGAACTTATTAATGATTGATAAAAGGGTCGCTAAGATAAAGCTACGTACTTTACCGTATTTCATCTTTTGGCGATAAAAAGTGTGATACGCATAGTTCCAGCGACTCTTATAGCCTTCTTTCATTTGATGAGCGCCCCATGGTACAAATTTATAGGGGAAAAAGATTGATAAGTCCATTGGGCCTGCTGCCCCACTATGATTAGCGACAATAATCGCCTTATGATCAAGGGGCCCATCATTATCATTATGAATATAAGGTTTACGCTTTACGCTATGTAAAAACCAGCGTAAGAAGCGAAAGAACCAATTTTCTTTAAACTGTTTAACTTTTTTAGCCATATAAATTAGTATAGCATAACTATTTCAAACGATATTTGAAAAAGCACACGGCTTTTCTTAAGGCTTATTCTATGAATAAAAAAGGCTCGATAACAACAGATCAAGCCTATTTAATACTACTGGTGCCGACGACAGGAATTGAACCTGCAACCTACTGATTACGATTCAGTTGCTCTGCCGGATTGAGCCACGTCGGCGTACTTATAATAATACATATAATTTCCTTAATTTGCAATAAAAAACAAGGTGAATTGCTCCACCTTGTTTAGAATGCTTTGTTTTATCGCTTTTTATAGTACTTTGTGCACTAAAGCAGCAAGGGCGCCACCAACAGCAGGGCCAACTAAATACACCCACACCATTTCAAGGGCCACACCACCTTGAAGTAAGGCTGGTCCAAGACTACGTGCGGGGTTAAGGCTACCACCGGTTAAGCCAAAGCCAAGACCGACTAAGACGACAAGCGCTAAGCCGATAACGACTGGGGCTAAAGCATGCGCTTTTCCTTCTTCGTTTTCCCGGGTTGCCCGTAGAATTGTTAAGACGAAGAAGAAGGTGAGAACGACTTCAACGACAAGGGCAAGTAACATGCCGATCGTTTTATCACCATCATGGGCGACGACAAGGGCGCCAAATCCATTAGCACCAAGGTTTGTGTTACTACCGAGGAAGAGCCATATTAATAAGGCTGCAAGCACGGCACCCACAACTTGGGCAACGACATTGATGAGCATTTCAACCCAACCAATGCGTTTATCAATCGCCGCCGCTAAGCTAACTGCGGGATTGTACTGGCCCCCACCAATCGCGACTAAGACGACGACGGAGAGACCAAAGGCTAATGCGGTTATTAGTAAGTCGCCTGTAAGAGCGGCACTTCCTGCACCGACAAGTACTAGTGCTAATGTCCCTAATACTTCGCCTATAATTTTATTCACACTAAATTTTTCCATAAAAATCCTCCTTAGCATGACATAGCAACATTATATACCGTTTTAAGAAAGTGTAGGGTAGCGAAACACTCAAGAAAATTAATCAAAAATAGAAAGGAATTAAAAATCTACCGATTATATGAATTATAATTTTCAAACGTCATTTGAAATGAAAGCGTTACACTAAATATTCTTTTTCTAGATTTTCTTTAAAAAGGTGGGGTAATTTTGTATAATAAGAAGGTGGAAATAGTAAATAAAAGGTCATTTAGTATTACTTTAAAGGTCATTACAATCTTTTTGGTTATTATCGGGGTTGCCTTTCAAAACTTTACTCCGTTTCTTGCGGGCCGCGGCCATGTCGCGTTTTTATATTTTACGACGCAAAGTAATATTATTGTCGGCGTTGTTATCTTTATATTATTAATATATGAACTTAAAGGTAGAGCGATACCATCTTTTTTAAGTGCCTTTCATCATATAGCCATCAGCGCGATTCTTTTAACTTTCTTAGTCTTTTCATTGTTTCTTGGCCCTTTTATTCCAATGGTTTCTTATTTTTATTCACCAAGCAACATCTTACTTCATAACTTAGTGCCGATTCTTGCTATTTTTAATTACTTATTAACGAAAGAAGAATTACCTAAACCTTACATTCGCTATTTAGCGCTTATTAGTGCCCTTACTTATATGATCGCAACTTATATTCTCTATTTTAGTGGTGTCAGCTTTGGTAAATATGAATTCCCCTACTTTTTCTTAAACTATAAAGAATCAGGATGGCTTAAAATTGACTTCGTTAATATGCGGTTTGGGGTCATATATTGGTGGATTATTATATGCTTATTGCTTTTAACAATAAGTGTTTCTTTATATCATTTTAAAAGGGAAAGTAAAGTAAATGAAAAACTTCCCCTAAAAATTTTTATTATTTTAGTTTCTTTATCAATAATCTTTTCACTATTGAATGTTATTATAAAACTATCAGTGGGGGTACCATTCCATGAAACGAGTATCAAAATTTTTATCGCTTAGCGTTGTTGCCTTAATGACGCTGACGAGTTGCGCCTTTGTCGCAAAAGTGATGGGTAACATCATCGTTAATGCGACGCATAAATCCCAAATGGTTGTAAACGCAATCGACTTAATGCCCGACGGCAAAGAAGTTGATCCGCAAATTATTGAATTTGAAAAAACACCAACCGTAAGTGAAAACCGAGCTAGACTAGAATATTTTAAAAATGTTTTAGTTATTCCTCATGATCTTACGACGAATGTATTAAATACCGATATCGTCGTTGATTTTGTCGTAGATGCTGGTGATAACCAAAACGCCTTTAAACACTTTACCGTCACTAAAGATGAACTACCTGAAGACTTTAACTTAGATTTAAGTTCATTACCCGTATCAGTGGACTTTACGCTTAGCCTTTTCGTCCCGGTTGGTGATTCAACCTTCCTAGATGACGTTAATACATTAAGTGAACTAGAAGAAAAGTTAACAAACTCATCCCGCGAAACTTTAATTGAAGAAACAAAACAAGAAAGTAAAGAAGTTGATTTAAAAGTAACGATTAAATCAAGTGACACTAAAAAACATAAAACCTTTTACTTTACGTTAGAGAAACCAGACTTTAGTGAAGCAATCTTAAACGAAGTCTTTAGTTCTAAGTATTTAGTAAATATATATCACGAAAAAGATAATACGATTGAAAACCTTGAAGTATTACCAACTGATCCTGATAATCGGCAACCGTTAAAGTATTTTAGAGACTCTCTAGCGATTCCCGAAAAAGTAACAATCAAAGACATTGGCGACGTTACCTTTACGGTTGAAACAACAAGACCAGAATTATTCTTTAATATGTATATGGAAAAACCAATTACCGAAATTGATCCCGAAAACACGGTAATTTCGGGTGATATTGGTGTAACAACCTTAACCCCGGTTGGTACTTATAAAGATGAAATCCCTGCTAGTGTTTCCACCATTGATGACTTACGCGACCACTTTAGTAATTTAGAAACAAAAACTCTATATCAATACTTAACCCAACCAAATTATGACTTTGATATTACCATTACGGCTACAACTGATGGTAAAAGCCGTACCGAAACATATTATTTCACCTTAGTGGAATTAGAAATAGATGATGAAATCGGAGCCGCGATTATTAAAGATTACAATATGGTTAACTATATTGATCACACTGACTTAACAAAAAGTGTTGATAATCCCGTACAACCGCGTGACATTGCTAATCCGCATGAATTACGTTATTTTAAAGAATCACTCGTGTTCCCTAAAGCCTTTACCTTTAGTGATTTCCCCGATAAAGAAATAACCTTTAACATTGATTTACACGGTAGTGAACCTTATTTCTATCATAGTGTGAAAGATCATACGTATGAAGGCCAGCCAATCTCGGGCCAAACCTTTAGTCCCGTTGGTACTTATGATACGTCATCAATTACATCTTTTAATTCATTAGTAGATCACGTACAAAATAACGCAAGTGAGATATACGCTCATAACGCAAGCGAGGTAAACCGTAATGTCAAAATTACCCTATCCGTTTATATTAATGAAGTCCTTGCTGCCCAAGAAGATTATTACTTTATCTTAATTCCTTTTTAAAGAAAAAGAATAAACAATAAGAAGCGCAATCGCCATGATTGCGCTTTTAAATGTGTGCAAAGAGTAAAACACTTATGCTAATATTATAATATGCGTTACGGGGAGGAATGACGATGAAAAGAATCCACTATTACTTACTTGGCATCTTTATTTTAGTCTTTGTTGTTACCCTAAGCTCATGGCTTGGTGCCCATCACTCTGCTAAAACATTGCAAAGTGAAGCGCTCTTCCTTGAAAAGAAAGTTCATGAAAGTGTCTTAAGTCGCTACATCACTATTGAAGAAATAATAAGTGAAGTTGAAACAAGTGACGAACCATTACAAAATAAAATAAATGATGTAAATAATGCCCACACCTTACTTAAAAATGAAGAACAAACAAAAGATGAAGTATATACACTTGAACATGCTTTTAATGAATTAATAAACTACTTAAAAGACAATAAGGATAAATATACGCCTTTTTCACTTAGCGCCGAAACATTAACAAAGTTTGAAAATGATTCAACTTTAGTAGTAGAAAACATTAAATTACTAAATAGCGGTATCAATAAATATAACACGACCCTTAAAGTGTTTCCAAATATCATTTACTTATCTAAATATGAACGCTTTGCAGTGTGGGATGTATCTTCATTCATTGTAACGTTACCAGACTTTTCTTAAATTAATGCCTAACAAGAAAAAGCAGCAATTCGCTGCTTTTTTTATATTAATCCTTGTAAAAGGGGCTTAATCTATTTCTTCATCAAGCAATTGATCTAAGTCTTCTTCAATAATTTTCCGCTTTCGTTTATGAAACATTTTAATTTCCGCAGTGGTTGGTTTTTTAAAAGTAACCGTATTTGTTTTAACACCGCGAATATTCGTATAATTTGGTTCATCGACGAGCCGATCTTTAAAAAGAGCAATGTTTTGCCGGGTTTTCTTATTCCAATACGGATCATTTACTAATTGCACTCTTAGTAAATCGTATTCTTCTTTTGTTATTTCTTCAGGCTCTTTTAAGCACCAGTCAGGATGGTCTCTTTTAACACCGCCGAGTTTACGTGCTTTTCCGCTTGCTTCTTTTTTAGTGTAAGCTTTTATGGGCAC
>CAYTKX010000016.1:0-4258 GCA_964438495.1 uncultured Staphylococcaceae bacterium | reverse complement strand
GAACAACCGGTCATTGAACCATCAATTTACACCCTTCACTATTGGCGCAATGATGGTCAACAAGCAAAATATGACTTATGGCTTTGGGGTGAAGGACAAAATGGCCAAGCTTATCCTTTCACAAGTAGTGATAGTTATGGTCGGGTCTTACAAGTTGCCTCAACTTACTTTAGAAACCCGCAATATTTAAATATTATTATTCGTCCTGGTAACTGGGATGCGCAAACCCCTGACATTAAAGTTGATGTTCGAGATTATCCCGCGGTCGATGATGGCACCGGGGTATTACGTCGTCACTTCTATTTAGTCGATATGGAAACGACAATTTACAAATCAGAAGAAGAAGCAAAGGGCGAAAAAATATTATCCGCTCGCTTTACGAAAACAAACGAAATAACTGTGCAAACATATAAAGAACCCGAAGGTTTTTCAGTCACTGAAGATTCAGTACCGCTTGTAAGCACCGCATCAGGAATACAATATTTACCCGCGTTATATCGTTATCAATTTAAACTAACGCTTGAACAAAATGTTGATTTAACCAAAAGTTATGAAGTATCGGTCGTCTTTAAAGATACAGAGGTAACAAAAAAGAAAGTTGCTACCTTTGACGGTTTATTTGATGACCCATTCTTTATTAATAATATGACCTATAGCGGTAATGACCTTGGCGTTACTTATGCGACCACTGGTTCGACCTTTAAAGTGTGGGCCCCGACTACTAGTACCTTGAAAGTAAGAATATATGATAACGGCACCCCGCGCTTCGTCGATCGTGACCTTGGAAATGATGACTTTGTCGAACATAACATGTTACGGGGCGAAAAGGGCGTGTGGTCCCTATCTTTACCAGGCGACTTACACGGTAAATATTACACATTAGTGGCGACTAATAGTTTAGGGGAAAATGAATTTGCAGATCCTTACGCTAAAGCAGCTGGCGTTAACGGCATTCGCGGCATGATTGTTGACTTTAGTAAAACAAATCCTAATGGCTGGGATGCCATTAACTTTGAACCAAAAAACGCAACAGAACTAGTGCCTTATGAATTGCATGTTAGCGACTTAACCGCTGATGCTACATGGAACGGTTCCGAAGCAAATCGGAAAAAGTTCTTAGGACTTATTGAAGAAGGTACAAAATACACTAAAGACGGGCAAACAATCTCAACTGGCTTTGACCATATTAAAGAATTAGGGATTAATGCTTTACAAATCTTACCGTTTTATGATCAAGAAAATGATGAAATTAACTTAGAATATAACTGGGGCTATAACCCTAAAAACTATAATGTGTTAGAAGGTGGTTATAGTAGTGATCCTCATAACGGCCTCGTCCGCATTACTGAATTTAAAAAAGTCGTAAAAGCTTACGCTGATCACGATATTCGCATTATTATGGACGTTGTTTATAATCACGTCGCAAGTATTAGTCAACATAGTTTTACAAAACTTGTTCCTGGTTACTATTTCCGCTTTAGTGGTGAATCACCAAGTAACGCGAGTGGCGTTGGTAATGATACGGCAAGTGAACGGATTATGTTTGAACGCTATATGGTTGATTCAACGTATTTCTGGGCCACCGAATATAAATTAGGTGGTTTCCGCTTTGACTTAATGGGCTTACATACGGTTGACGCAATGAATGCAGTACGTAGTAAGCTTGAAACATATCGTAATGATATTATCCTTTACGGCGAACCGTGGGATATGGATGGCACCGCGATGAGTGTCCGTAAAGACTTAGCAAAACACGCTAATTTATGGAAAACACCAGGAGTTGGTGGCTTTAATGACCAAATTCGTGACGCCATTAAAGGTGATCCAAGCGGCAGAGGTAAGGGCTGGGTCCAATTAGGAGCCCCAGAACTAAGTGAAGAAACGGTTAATAAAATAAAAGACGGAGTTATGGGTAAAGTAACGTATGGTACGACCGACCCGTCCCAAGTTGTAAATTATATTTCCGTTCATGATAACTACGCAATCTTTGATAAACTCCAAGTTGCGGGTAGTGAATCTGGCTTTGATATTGCACGTATTAAAAAACAAAGTGTGCAATCGGAAGCAATCTCCTTACTTGGTCAAGGCATTGGCTTTATCCATGCGGGCAGCGAAATTATGCGCTCGAAACCTTTAGGAAACGGTTATTTTGACCATAATAGCTATAAGAGCCCATATTCGGTTAACTCGATTAAATGGAATGAAAAGTTTGATAATCTTGAGTTCCATAATTACTACCGGCAATTAATCGCCTTAAAACGGCATGCGCCAAGCTTTAATTACGCTACACGCGCCTTAGTGGACGCTAATTCAGGGGTCGAAAGTCTTAAGAAGAACTTCCTTAAATTAACGTATTCAGACGGCGTTGATAATTATGTTATTTATCATCTTGGCGTTGGCGCACGCGAAACAATTACTGATTTAGGAGGCATGGAATTAGTGCTTGATACGAGCGGCACATTAACGCGGGGCGAAGCGCTACCTGCATCCTTCCGCATTGAAACGAATACGACAATTGTTGCCCGTAATCAGCGCGACCGGGGAGCGAATGACTTAACGATGCCAAAAGACATTATCGCAATTAAAGGAGGCACTGATCCTGATCCAACAACGAGTGAAGATGAAGGAACTTCAATGCCACCGACAACGTCATTACCGGATACAACATCAGGCGATACGCCAACTTCGACTACACCGACAAGTGGTGAACCTGGTAAGACCAAAACAAACATTGGCACCGTCTTACTAATCAGCGGGGCAAGCGTTATCTTTGTGGCCGCGGCCGTTACCGTTACTGTCGTACTTATTAAAAAGTTTAAACGTAAATAAATAATTAAAGACTAAAAAAGAGGGGGCGACCCCTCTTTTCTTTTTGTCTATTTTAATATTATTCTTACCCGTTAATCACATAAGTTTCAATGCAAGACTTAACGTCATCAATAAAGTTTTCCATTAAGCTCGTATTAACAAAGGGCGAAATTTCTCCAAGATTATGACCTTCAGCGTTTGTCTTAAAGTCAAGATCGCTTTCTGTTAAATTCCCGTATGTTGTTTTATAAGTAAAGTAAAGGTCATTGTAGCCTTCTTTACTATAAAGCGGATCATTATTGTATTCAACAAGTTTATTGCTATATGTATCTTGCCACGCTTGGTTCATTGTAATACTAGGATATGGTCTTGCCCCGTCACTACTTTCAATAATCGTATACCAATAAAGACGATTACTTTGCCATCTATTCCGGTCCACAGCGTGTTTAGTCGTATAGGGCGATACACCAAGCATTGGTAATTTATGTAAATCCCACGTTAAACCAAGTGACCAGTCATAGTCATAAGGAATAAAATAGGCTTTATTATCTTCTAAGGGGTTAAAGAAAATGTAATAGTTATTACCCCAGTTCCGCATATCGTCAGGGTTACCAATTAAATAGGCTAGCGCGGCGTAATTTAAAAATGAATCGATATCGACGACTGAACTTAAGACTGGGGCGTATTCTTCAACGCTTTTGCCTTCGTTTTCTTTTAAGACCCGCATTAAGTTAATAAGCTTACCAAATGGTTCAAGAGCGGTATCATCATATTCTTTCGCGTCATAAATGGGGCTATAGTAATTATATTTATCTTCTTCACCAACGATTTCGTTTGTCGCTTCATATTTTTCATAAGAGAGATTACCCATTTCTTCATATCCCCAGCCAACTTTATATAAATCACCAGCAGCAGCGGCTTTAGGGAAATAGCGGCGTAATAAATGTTTATCAACCGGTTCGTTTAAAGTAACGATTCCCATTTTAGTATTATTTAACTTTAAGGTTGTAAGCGTAGAATTTTGGCTAATAAGACCGTGTTTTTGGAAAAATCCAAAAGCATATGGTTGCATAATTAAAGATGGGTCTTTTGATTTATTCCATTTAATATCAATTTTCTTCATCCCGAATTTTCCATTGTCGTCGCCCATAAAGGTACGGTCATCACGTAGTTTCCATTCGGGGTTATCAGTTTTATTCCAAGTTTTTTGGAGGCCAAACTCAGCGTATATATCTTTAGTCCACGTTTCATTAAACGATAATTTAAAGCTTATACTATCGACAAACTCTTTCGTTTCACTATGTAAGAACTGTTTGCGGGAAGTATTACCTTTCATCCGCATTCCGACTTCGTAATACACAAAGCGTTTGCCGTTAAGGTCGACCGCTAAAGTGACGGGGAAATAAAGATCAGCATAACGTTGTTCAAAAAAGCCATTTTGCTCAATTAA
>CAYTKX010000015.1:0-13322 GCA_964438495.1 uncultured Staphylococcaceae bacterium | reverse complement strand
TTCAATGGATAAGCAGTTTTCAACTATCGGATACGGATTCCTTCTGGAAGAGACTCTCATGCTGCTCGACGCCGCATTGGAGAGCAATGACGCGCAAGCTGTGCGTGGCTCCTGTATCCAACGTTGGCCTCAGAAGTCCGAGTCCAACAAGGAAAAGCTGTGGCAACACATGAAATATCGCTTCCTGGAAATCGAGAACAACTCGATCAAAAGCACTTCATTCCTGAAGATGTTTCGAAAAATTCGCAGCAATGATGAAGCGGTTCAGGATCTGGTGTTTTTCCAGCTATGCATAACAACGCCGATTCTTTTTGAAACCCTTTCACTTTTGGTTACAGACAGCTTCCTGAATACCGGCGAGGCCGTTTTCTCTCGCTACCACCTCGACCAGCTACTGGAACGTAAATACGAGCGCATGCCTCAGTCAACTCGAGATCGAGTGCGGTCGATCCTCGTTAAGGCAGGACGCCTGAAGCTTTCGAAATCCAATTACTCGGTGACCACTTACTGCCCAACCGAGGCCGTTTTGGGCTACGCGCTCTATCACGACGCATCAAAAAACGGTTGGCGGGCACCATCGACAGCCACAGTCATCAACGAAGGGACCATAGCTCCCATCTTCATGTGCAACCGCGCCTTGCTGATTGCCGGGGTCAACAAACTCGCAACCAAGGGACACTGTGAATATCACCGGCACGGAAGCACGGATCAAGTTCAACTGATTCATCAATCGCTGGAGGAGTATGTCGATGCCTGGAGATAACAAAACGACTCCAGCTCAGGCCAAGGCGCTCAATGAGCTTATAGGGTTGGTCGGCGAAAGCCACGTTGGCGGACGGACTCTTTGCTGCCTGATTGGCGGTCAAGGTTCCGGAAAAACATGGCTTGCGGAACACATGGCATCCCTGGGCGATTTTGGGCTGGTCCGATATGTGAGCGTCAATGACATCGTTCTCGACCTGCTGGCTAAAGATCCCATGTTTGCCGAGGTGTTCAATTTCAATGCTACGACCGTCCCGGCGGATCTTAAACGCTACGGGAACAGACTTCGGAAGGCGGTACACGACCTTGTAGCCGAACAGCTATTACCAGAGGGACTGACCATCCTCGATCACCTGGAACTGGTTTTCGCGCTCGGCATGGACCCCATGACCACCTGGTACAACGATGCCGTGGGAAAAAGAAGAATTTTACTGGTGCTGACAGGACGAATGGCTGGTCAGCTTTGCCGCTGCGGGCAGTACACCCTGACTCGCGGAGATCAACCAATTGTGGAGCTGGAGGCCTGATATGCCACTCATGAAGGATATGTTTGATTTCACGCCAGTCAGTAGCTGGGTGGAAAACTTCAACGAGTCGACTCACGATTCGGCCAGCCGGACGCGGATTTTCGAAAGCTTCGTCATGCTGCCCGAGGTTGAGGAGTCGGCCCGAATTATCCTGGACCGAATTCACCGTAAGCAAGGTCGTGGCTTCTTCATCACCGGTCTATACGGTTCCGGTAAGACCATCTTCATGGCATGGCTATCCGCCATTCTGACCGAACCGACGCTGCGCAAACAGTTCCTCGATACCAAGCCCGAATGGGGCATGGATGCGCTCGCACCACGAAAATTTCTCACGATCAACTTTACCGCCATTGAAGATCCCAATCAGACGTTAGATGCGGCTCTTTGGGCAGCTACCAGTGACCATTTGCGGTCACTGGCGCCACCTGTAACCGCAACACTATCAAACACAGAAGCATACTTGGCCCATTTTGACTCGTTATCTTCAGGCATCAAGCTCGATGTTGATACTTGGCTTATAGACCACAAAAATGGAATGGGGTTGGATAAGCTCAATAGTTACGAGCCAGAATATCGAAAAGGCATTCTTGAAGAAGCTGTAGTCGCACTAGGAATCCAAATCGATGACAAACGAACAACTGTTGTTGAGAAGGTCAAGAAGCTGGTCGAGATTGCCAAAGAACGCGGCTACGAAGGCGTCCTGGTCTTTATTGACGAGTTGTATCTTCACCTGATCCAGAGCGACGAACACTTCAACCGGGGCACTGCTTTCCTTGGACAACTGGCCGAAGCAGGACTGGCCGGGGATCAACCGTTCTGGATTTTTGGCGCGGTCCAGGAGGAAATTCAGGCCATCGCTCGCCAAGCCGGGCGCAATTACGATACAGAGCTGATGGGCAAGCTTTCCGGGCAATCCGGCCGCTTCCAATCCATCAACATCCCGGTCACGCAATTTCATCGCATCTACAATCACCGGCTGTTTCGTGAAAATTCCAAATGCGTTCATAAGCTCGCTGATGCCTTCAAGGCTGAAATTCAGCCGCATTTCCGGGGAGCCTTTACTGACTTCCTGAAACGGTACTTCCGCGAACGCGAACCCATCACCGACGAGGCAAAACACTTTGCCGACGTTTATCCGATGCATCCCTTCGGGCTGTACTGCCTCACCGCGATCACCAACCGGGGCGGCAGATCCCGTGGCGCACTGGGATTTGTCCAGGAATTCATTGAAAGACGTCTGCAGGATACCAGCGACTGGAAACGTATCGCGGTGCTCGACGACGTGTTCGACTACGAGGATCTGCGTAACAAGATCATCCAGGATGATCCGGAGATGGCCAAGTATTACGGGATGTTCGAGCGATTCTGTGGCACGGCCAGGGACGAGGTCCTGTCCCGCGTGCCCTACAAACGCTGGTCGGACGCCGATCAGGCTGCCGCCAAGGTAGCGAGCGAGCGCCTGATTAAAGCATTGATCGTCCTCTCCATGGTCAAGGAAGAACTCACCGTTTCCAAGCTGAATGACGCGCTCTTGCTGCGATGGCCCGGCAAGGAAAGTGACCCCGCTGGAAGCGACCAGGAAACGGCCCGAATCCTGGAAAAGATTGCCCAAACATTTCCGCCCCTTCGTCAGAAAGGCAGCGGGGATAATCTGAGCTTTTTCCTCTCCGTTGAAGGAGACGGGGGCGAACGCGAAGAGCTGTTGGTTGAAGTCGAGCGGGTCAAGAATGGCTTCGCACCGGATATTCAGCTTGAGAGCGCCTACCGCTCCCATCTTGAACTGTTCCTCCGCTTCCCGGGCAGTCCGCTGGGCGGCACTGTGCCGCCACAGCATGGTTTCTCGACCCAGCTGGATGTGGATTGGCAGCGAACCCGCCGCTCTCTGGACTATCGACTTGAGCCAATTACGGCGCTCACCAACGACCATGCAGTCATCGGCTTTGTTAAGGACGTGCCCGCCACCAAGGCACTGCACCTGGCCGTGCTCTATCCGTCAGCCTCGCCGCTCGATGTCGAGATGGACGCAGTCCGTCATGGCAACGGACGGACCCTCGTATGGCTACCGGCCACATTGCCAGCCCAGGATATCGATGAGCTCAAGCGTAGCATGGCTTTGGTCAAACTCTTTGGCGACTACCAGTCCCAGGTTAACGCGGGCGGTGCTTCGCAATCCGTCCGTCGCAAACTGGAGCTGCTGGGCGAATGGATTGACCTTCCCGCCGGAACCAAATCGGCCCAGCCTGCCCGCAAGGCCACGGAGATTTTGCTCGAATCCTTTGTGAACGGCGAAATCCGCCAGTGGAATACCAAGGACCAAGCCTGGGAAATCCTCTGCGAGCCCGCAGAATTGCTCTCCCTCTACCACAGCATTCCGCAGAGTGAACGCTCTCTGGAACGGCTCCTGGAAAAGGTCGCCACCAAGGCTTTAGCCAAGGTCTTCCACTTTCATCCGGATTTTCGGGAGGCCTATTCCTTTAGCGCGGACTTGAGCAATCAGATGCGCAAACGCATCCTCGAAGCCATCTGGAAAGGCCGCGTGACCGACGGGGATGGGACCGCCAAGGCCGATCTCGAAAAGCACCTTGCCCCGCTTGGTTTGCTCAACACCGGCGTGCCCGGGGAAGTTTCGGTCACGCTGGCCGCCAGCAGTGTGGAAGCCTTCAAAAAGGCGAAGGAGCGGATTCGGGACAATATCCGCAAGGCAAACCCGCCTACCACCAGCATCGCGGAAACCCGCAAACGGCTGAAAACCACGGACCTGGGATTGACCGACACCTGGGTGGATATCCTGATCACGCTGCTCATCAGCACCGGGGAGATCAGCGGCTTCACCATTCACGGCAAGACGGTCTCCCAGGATGATCGCACCATTGGCAGCCCGGTTGACTGGCTCCAGGAGCTGGATGAACTCCGTCCCGGGACGCGTCCGGATGAAACCCTGTGGCACGACCTGACCGAGTCGCTTCACGCCCTTGGCCTTTGGAAAGAAGGCACCGGTTACAGCCCGGCAGCCGCCGAGCGCCTTCTTGACCTCTTGAAAGAGACGGAAACCCGTGCCCGGCACGAGTTCCGCCAGGCCGAACAGGCATTGCAAACCTGGCCCGGAGCCTCGGTTCCCGACCCTATTTCCGAATGGGCCGACATTTTTTCGCTGCCCGAGGATGGAAGAGAAAGCCGGGTTGCCTGTTATGCCTCGGTGAGAGGAGCCCTGCGCGACATGCTGGGGCTTGCCGAGGACGATGATATTGAGGCGGCCAATCGTTACACCTGCGTTGAAGAATTCGCCCACCGCGTGAGGGAAGCCCGCGATTTTCTGGATCGCATTTCCGAGCTGGCCAGCCTCACCGGCAAACTGCGCGAACTCAAAGCACTGGGCGTCCCGCCCACCATTGAAAAGCCATGCCAGGAGCTACTCGACAGCATCGAGACCTACGTCAAATCCGCTGGCGCGTCCGGGGAAATGAGCCGTATTACCGCCGAATGGAAGGATCTGCACGAGCTCTATCTCAACCAGTACCTGAGTGAACACGCGGGCCTGCACAACGATCTGAAAGCCCTCCGTGATGCCGTGCTCGGCAGCCCAAGCTATCAGGTGCTGAAGGACCTCTCATGGGTGGAAGGGCTCAGCGCCCATTTCAGCCCGGCCGTTATCGAAGCCCAACTGACCGACCTGTTGACCCAGGTTGGCGTGCAGCAGGTATGCGAGCAGAGCTTGGATGACGTGAAGAACGACCTGTCCCACGGCTGGGTGTGTTCCGCCTGTGGCTATAAACCCGGCAAGCGTTTGGAACTCAAGCCGGACCATTTCCTGGAATTGGTCGAGCGCGGCATCAAGGAATACCTGGATCATGTGCGGGGCTGCGAAGCCGAACTCCGGGATTACGTCAGTGACACGCCCGCCGCAAATCCTTTGCTGGGGTTGCTCAGCGATCCCGCAGAACAAAGCGCTCTCGATGCGCTGCAAGACGCCACCATGCGCCAACACCTGGCGGAGGCCCTTGCCGAGGCGGAAGCCGTGAAGGTGAATGTCGACGATCTGTTGGATCAACTCAAGCCGCGCCTGCTTGGTTTCTTCAAGGGCGGGCGGCGCGAATTCGAGCAGTATGTGCAGGGCGCACTGGGTGAGCTGCTGAAAAAGAACGATTCGGAAGAAGAACAGCCTTGGAAGGTGGAGTAACTATGTCAGCAACAAGCTATTTTGAGAAGCCGCTTGTCTTCACTAGACCGGGGAAAGACATTCAAGACAGGTTAGATGTACATTTTAATGAGCCTCGATGGGACGATTTCGATTTGCGGCTCAATGAAGTTCTTAAAAAAACAGAACAAAGGACCTTAGATAAAGCAGTTCGTCAGTTTAATGTAGGGCTAACTACGGCTGCGACTCAATTTTATAGTGAATCTGGAATCCCATTTCTACGTGGCGAAAATGTTTATGAACGGCGAATCGATCTTATTAGCCAAACATTTGTCCCGCTGGAGAAACACGAAGAATGGAAAAGCTCGCAAGTAAATTCTGGTGACATAGTAATTAATCTCGTCGGAAATATTGGCGATGCCTGCATCATTCCAGATGATTTAGGATCAGCCCAGATCAATAGAGCGCTTGGCAGGATAATCGCAGACCCAGCTATCGCTAGCGCGCAATACATTCTGGAATTTTTGAACTCCGACCTTGGTAAAGGACAGCTTATAAGGTACAGCCAAGGTGGGATGCAGCGGCGGTTTAATCATCCTGACGGTGAATACGTGCTAGTTCCGATTCTCGCCAATGAGAAGGATTTACTGGATGCGATAACGAGAGTTAGAGGCTTAATAGGTCGGCTCTATGGGAAGTCGAAGGAATATTGGCAGAGACGTTATGCTCTAGCTGATGATCTTGATTTGTACTTTGTTAGCAAGCTTTCCGGGCCATCTATCCCAAACGGATTTAATTGGATTAAAAGTTTAGATCCAATGTGCAAGCTTCACACCAAAGAAAGGAACGCTGCAATTGTTCCCGTAAATAATGGAATGGATCGAATAGACACTCGCTATTATCTACCGTGTCGTTTACGGGAAGTAGTGGCGGAAAACCCAAGTGCATGGGGAAATTTATCTGATTTTGCTGAAATAAGCAGGGAATCGTACGCCTCTGATGGGTCTTTAGGGCATATCGCTATTGACCAAATGCCTGACGATCCATGGGTTAGTTTTGAAGTTGGCGATGGCTATGTCGGCCCAACAACTTATCTAGAAAAGGGAGACATAGCTTTTTCGAGGCTTATGCCAACCATCATGAACGGAAAATGTTTTTTGGCGTGGGAGACTGTGACTGGGTCCCCTGAATTCATCAGGATTCGTGCGGCAGAAGATCATCAAGATGCGTTGTTGTTCTGGCTGAAAACAAGATATGTAAGAGAGTATCTCCTTGCGAATGTACGTGGTTCTAGTGCGAGTCAAAAAAGATTTACAGAGGACGATATCGCAGCCTGTCCTGTACCCAAGTTCATGTTTGAAACTACCGGTGCCGTAGTCGATGAATGTAATAAATTGTTGCAAAAGGCTAATGAGTCCTCGCGAGAAGCAGCAGCTTTAGAAGCACTTGCAGTTAAGCTGACCAAAAATGTTAATAGCAATATTTTTAACTTGTTGGATTTAGCCTTCTTTTCTGAGCTAGAAAGCGCAGTTGAGGAGGCGCTGCAATGACCGCCATGAAACAAGCCTTGGCTGGCATGTGGTGCAGCCGTGAAAAGCAGAAGTTGCCCTATCTGCTGGTCAATGACGTTCGCGGCTATTTTGCCGAAGCGCCCACCGAGCTGCTGGTCGATGGCCAAGCGATTCCCGTGCATGTCTGCGCCAATGAGTTTTCCCTGCGCCGCCATACCGAACACGAACGTCGGCAACCGAATCCGCCCGCTCGTATCATCATCTCGCGCCAGCAGCTTCAACCGGATCATCTGCCGGACTTACAGGCCCGCTCCAGCGTGTCGCCCCGCACGGTAACGGGTTGCGACATAGCCAAGGCGCTTGGCGTGCAGAATCCCCGGGCCTTGCTTGACCGGCTTCCCATCCCCGCTTTCTGGAACCTGGCCCCGTACCTGCCGCAGCTCGGCGCTTACAGTCTGGAGCGCGTGGTGCTCGCCTCACTGCTGAACGATCCCAGCGTGTTGTCTGCAGGCTGGGAGCCGGATCGGATTCTCGACAAGCTCTGGTACGAGAATGCGCTGGCACGGGTACGCGAGGTACTGAGCTCGGTTGATGCGGATGAACGCCGGTCGTTGGAGCAGGAGTTTCTGGACGTGGTTCGCACCTGGCTCGATGGGCCGCGTTTCGCCTTGGTCGAAGCCGCCGTGCTGGAAAGCGACCCGCCGCCGGTGTTGCCGATCTGCCTGCTCGCCTCCATTCTAGATGGCTGGAAGATGCTCTCGCCGGAACGGATGCGTACCTTCCTCGATGGCAGCGAACTGGGCGACCTGTTTGTTGACGTGCTCAAGGACGGGCAAAGCCTGCATGGGCTTGCCGACTGGGGACGCCGCATCACCCTCAAAGACGATGCGCCCTGCAAACAGGCGCTGTACTACCTGCAGCACGAAGTCTTTCCGAAGCACCCCAGTGCCCTCACCGAGTCCCTTGCGACAGTGGTCAAGGGCGTTGGCGGCAAAGGCTCGGAGCGCCTGCTGAATCAGCTCATCCAGGTCTTGGAGGCCGACGGTGGCATCCTTGCCCAGGGTCTGGCGGTCACCCTGCACGCGTTGCTCGATGTGGTGGTCAACGGCGAACGGGCCGACACGCTTCCGCTTGAAAAGGCTCCCTGCAAACTGACCGATGCGTTGGAAACACCGGATGCCCCGGAATGGGAAGAGCTGCTTGAAGCCCTACGCCGACATCAGGCCCGCGAGCAGTACGAGGACCACGTGTCGCTGCTGGAAGCGATGGTCACGATTCACCGGCTTACGGACAAGGCCGAGGCGGCGGTGAAGAATCTCGCCAGCCTGGATTGGAAGGCCTGGCTGGCGCTGGTGGATTCAGTGTATCTGCCGCTCTCCACGATGGCGCTGGAAGCGGAACGGCGTTCCAGCCAGTTACCGGAAAAGGTCAATGTCTTTCGTATAACCCAGCGGGCGAAAAAAGCCTGCGATTCCATTCGCATCGCTTGGGCGGATTTCTATGTGCAGCCGAACCGTGGCCTGCCGAAGTGGCTGAACGAGCGCAAGTTCGCGGCAGGAACCTGCAGGCCGTGGCTGAACAGCGATGTCATGGAGTCTGCGGTTAAGCCATTGCTGCAGGATTCGGAGATCAAGCAGGTTTATCTGCTGGTCTTTGACGGAATGAGCGTGGCCAACTGGACGTTGCTGCGTGACCGCTTCCTGATGATGCCGGGGCGCGAGTTGTTTCGCCCATACCAGTCGCTGGGGCCTGAGTTCCGCGCCTGCACTTATCTGCCCAGCATTACCGAATATTGCCGACAAGCCATTTTTGCCGGAGCACCCCCGGCGGAATTCCGAAGCTGGTCTTATGGCACCAGTGAACCCCATCTGCTCGAGCGTTGCCTGGACAACCTGGGGCTTTCGCCTTCCTCCTGGTGGGATCGCGACAAGAGCTACCTCTGTTACAACGAGAAGGATGCCAACGCCGACACCCTCAACCGGAAAATGCGCGACCTGGTGGATGCACCCGGGCGCTTCAAGGCGGTGGTGTTCAACCTCCAGGATCGGCTTCTGCAGAAGGGCATGTCGAGTCTCCAGGAGATCATGCTCGCCTATGTGAAGGAGGTGGCGCTGCCCCACCTGCGCAGGATCGCCGCCCAGGACAAGACGGCCGTTGTCATCACGGCCGACCATGGCTTCACCTGGTACAACACTCAGTACGTCATTGACGATTTGAAATCGGATAGCGGACCCGGACGGGATGTCTTCATCCATAACCGCTGCCTGGAATACAAAACAACCAACCGCACCGCCGTTGGCCCTGTGGATGTAAAACGAATCGAACCGGTTGCCGACTATGGCCTTCCATCCAGCCATGATGCCGTTGAGCTGCCCTTTGGGCACGACAGCTATGGCTGGCCTGGTGCCAAGCAGACGTCGACTGGAAACCCCTACAAGGTTCAGGGCAACGACCATGGTGGATTGACCCCGGAAGAAACAGTCATCCCGGTTGCGGTGTACATAACACGAGGAGCGAAATAGCAGATGGCAACTCTTGATCAATTCAGAGAATTTTTGGTCTCGGACCTGGGCTTCAAAGCCCACCAGATCAATGACGGTGATGGTTCTGGCGTTGCCACAACGGTTGAAGGGCTGGACGAGAAAGCCGCGTTTCTGGTGTCAACCAGCGTCGGCAATTGCTATGCCGCCTTCAAGCATGAGGGCTCGGCAACGCTGAGTGAATCCGAGGCCAACCGGTACAAAGCCCTCAGCATTCTTATGCCCAATGGTCCGGCAGCCTATTGCGTCATCGAGGTGGCAGGCCACTTACGCATCTATCTCGTCGAAAAGGGGAATGAGATTCATGACGAGATGAAGGACTGGGACGACGTTCGCGATGCCGAAGACATGGTGCGCGAATTCAAGCCAGACGTAGTCAAGGGCCTGCAGCAGTGGGCTCAAAAAACCCTCCATACGGAAAACAGCCTCTCCCGCTTCGTGCAGCTCATGAAGGGCTGCTGGCAGGACATCTGGGATATCGAAAACAAGCGCAACGACTGGATCTTCGACGAGTTCACGCGCTTCCTGTTTATCAAGCTCAATGAAGACGCAAAACCTAGCGGAAGCTTTACCACCGCCAAGCTGAAGTCGTATTGCGAGCAAAACAAACACATGGGCGACAAGGCCGCCCAGAACTTCATCAACAACCTGTTCGATGACCTGAAGGGGCACCACCCCGAAGTCTTTACTGACGAGAATGAACGAGTGCTCAGCAAGGCGGCCACCGTTGAGCGGGTCATTGCCCGTCTTGAAGGGATCAACCTGAAAGACACCCAGGGCGATGTGCTTGGCCGTGCCTTCGAAATCATGCTGTCCGATACCTTCAAGGGTAAAGACCTCGGTCAGTTCTTTACGCCACGAGAAATCGTCGCCTTCATGCTGGACCTTGCTCGGGACAACCCAGACGGCCCGGCCTTGGACATCGAAAAAAGCGAGCGCTTTCTGGATGCCTGTGCAGGGTCCGGCGGCTTTCTGATCGCCACTTACGAGGACGTGTACAAGCACGCACTCTCCAACGGCGTGGAGCCACGCAAGAAAGATCAACTCCTAAAGCGCCTCGGCCAGGAAACCTTTTTCGCGTGCGAGATTGAAGAGAAAGCGGCTCGCCTTGGAAAACTGAACATGATCGTTCACGCCGTCAACGCGCAGAACGCTCAGTGGCTTCACCAGAACTACCTCTACAACGAGGAATACGGTGGCTTGAAGCCGTCAGTTGAATACGAGGTCGACTTCGGCGACGGCAAGAAAAAGCGCCGCATAGGACCGGACAGCATCGATCTCGTACTGACCAATCCGCCATTCGGCAAGTCCGTCAAGACCGAGGGCATCCTGCTGGACTATCAGTTCGGGCATGAGGTCAAGGTTTTCAAGTCCAAGGGCCGTCCGCCGGAAAAACGGCCGAAAAACAGCCAGGACAGCGAGGTCCTCTTCATTGAACACTATCTTCGGGTATTGAAGCCGGGTGGCAAACTGCTCATCGTTCTTCCCGACGGTGTGTTGTCGAACGCCACCGCGAAGCCCGTTCGGGATTACATGCGTGAGCACGCCATCATCAAGGCCGTGATTTCTCTGCCCAGCGAAACCTTCGCATCAACCGGAACCTCCATTCCGACCAATGTGGTGTATCTGCAGAAGAAGCGCCCGGGAGATGTTCAGGGCGATATCTTTATGGCGCGGGCTGACTATGTCGGCCGCCGGGCCAATGGCGACCCACTCAAGGAAAACGACCTCCCATTCATTCTTGAAAAATTCCGTGAATGGCAAACAGGAACACTTGAACTCCCGGAGGAGGATAACGAGTGAGCGAGCTTTATATAGGAAAACATCTCGATCCCAATGGGATGCCGGGAGAGCTGTACCGTCACAAGCTGAGTGACCTGATCACTCACACCTTTATTTGTGGCGGCTCAGGCTCCGGCAAGACGGTAATGGGCAAAGCCATCATTGAGGAAGCAGCCCTCAAGGGGGTTCCCTCGATTATCGTGGATCTCAAGGGCGATTTGTCTTCCTTGGCGCTTGCTTTCGGAGAACTGGCAGCCCCGGCCGTTGCGCCATGGGTCGAGGTTGAAGACAAATCTACGCTTGGTCGCGCCGCCTTGGCTGAAGCCAACACCTTCCGGAAACGGTTATGGGATTGGGGGCTTGCCGAAACCAACGTGCGGGAGTTTTCCAACCAGGTAGCAGTTGAAATTTTCACCCCCCGCAGCGAGCTCGGCCGCCGGGTATCCATTCCGCTCATTTCTTCTACGCCGCCGGACATCAATAAGCTATTTGACGAAGACCCGGATACGGCTTCGGTCATGGTGACCAGCATGGCGGAAGCACTGGTACGCCGGGTGATTCCCTCGGGACAGCGGGACCGGGAAACGGATTTTGTTACCGCTCTTATCGAGCACGCCTGGCGCACGGGGGTTGATCTGACTGGCGAGGCAGGTCTTGGGCAATTGGTCTCCATGATTTTGGAACCGCCCTTTGCCACCATTGGTGTGCTGGGGATCGATGACCATATTCCTGAGAACCGGCGTCAAAAGCTTGCACAGGCGGTAAACGGACAGCTCGTCGGCGCGGCCGCCAACTGGGTCCGTGGCGAAGAGATGAGCATCGACAAGCTGGTGGGAGCCAACCGTGTCGACGGCAAGACCCAGATCAGCGTTATCAGCCTCGCTCACATCACCGACTTTGAGGATCAGAGCTTCGTTGTTGCCCAAATTGCCTTTGCAATTAATGCCTGGATGCGTAAGCAAGGTAGCGCTCCCGGTGGAAACAGGCCGCGTCTGCTGTTCTTCTTGGATGAGATCGGCGGCGGTGGTGGAAAGACCGCTTTCTATCCCACTTACCCCTATACATCTACCTGCAAACCCGCACTGAATATCCTGGTCAAGCAAGGACGCGCCTTTGGTGTCGGCTGCATTCTGGCAACGCAAAACCCCGGGGATATTGACTATAAGGGCCTTTCGAACTGCGCCACCTGGATCGTCGGCAAGCTGCAGACAAAAAGAGATCGGGACAAGGTTCGTGAGGGTTTGACCGACGCGGAATTTTCACCTTCCGACTTGGCGAAGAGGCTCGCACGGCCCAAGACTGGCGAGTTCATGCTCCTGAACAAGGAAGGTGATGTCCATTTCATCAAGGAACGCTGGCTGCTGACCTATCACTGCACGATGAGTCCGGCGCAGCTTCGCCGCTATAAAGCCAAGGGGTTGGCTCCCTATGAAGGCTCACTGAATACAGACATTGCCTTCGAGGATTTCGAGGAGGCCATCAAGTCCGACGAGCAGGAAGAAATCCAATCGCTTTGGAACGATGCCAAGGACGCTATCGGGCAAGCCTGCAACCTGCTCGAAAAGATTCTCGATCACGATATCAATTCCGAGAAAGCACGCCTTTGGATATCCATCCTGCGTGACCCGGATGGATTCAATCGCCGCCTTCAGGAAGCCCAATGGCAGCTTGCCGAGAATGCAGAAGCGACTCCCAGCGCTAAGGCTCGCAAAGGCCACAAACCCAGTGGCCTGATGACGTTGCTCTCTGAAAAGAAGAGAGCGAGCCAAGGTCCTTCGTTCAACGACACACGCCCGGTGACGAGTCCTGTTTCCACGCCGCCACCGGGCAATAGCGTCCTTGTAGAGGATGATGGCAGCGTCACCTACAAGGGGCGAACATTCCAGCTTTACCGGAGATACGTTGGCAAATCGGTTGCGTTCATTGAGGAAGATGGCGAACTGAAATTTTCTATCGAAGGCAAGGTTCTCTCGAAGAGCTTCAAGCTGTAGGGAAAATGGAGGCTGACATGCAAGACAGATCACAATATTCGGCGGCAGCATCTCTGCTCGGGTATATCTACCAG
>CAYTKX010000014.1:0-13946 GCA_964438495.1 uncultured Staphylococcaceae bacterium | reverse complement strand
ACAGATCCATGGTAAGGATCAGTCGCTAGTTCGATTCTGGCAGGGGGCACCATATCACGAAAAAGGCCGATTATATGGGCCTTTTTTCTTTACCTGGCGTAGATTTGGCGTAGATTTGGCGTAGATGAACAATAAGTGTCAATAATATTTAACTGTGGAAGGGGTGTTTTTATAGTTAATTAGGATAAATACGAAAATCGCAAATGTTCTAAAAATCCGAACTTTACTATGTTTTATGAGTTGTTGAGTTTGCCGCTAAAACTCATTAAAACAAAATCTATTTTAAAAAAGTATAAACTTGATTTAAGAATGTTTTTACCAAAAAAAAGTTTTTTGTCACAAAAGACGCTTTATAATCGTTATGTATTATAGAGAACTAATTATTATTACTAATAGAAAGGGTCAAATTACACTTAATGTCACAAAATGATTTTAAGTTACGTTTGTATTGTGTAAGGAGAATATGACTAACGAACAGTTTGCAATCGTTTATGAAACTTACAAAGTTATGGTTTTCCAAATAGCCTACTCTTACTTACAAAGTGTCGAAGATGCAGAAGATGCTGTGCTGGAATCGTTTATGCGGCTCTTACGAATAAATAAAAACTTTGTATCAAGCGATGATGAACGACGTTACTTAACAAGAATTGTTGTTAATGTAAGTAAAGATATGCTCCGCAAGAAAAGGCCAGTGTCAATTAGCGATCCGATTGTTGCGATTAGTGACGAGCCACTTAATGAAAACGAATATATTTGGGATGAAGTTAACAAACTTAAAACTAAATATAAAGATGTGATTATCTTGCGCTATGTGAATGAATATAGTTTTAGTGAAATCGCTAAAGTATTAAAAATAAGCGCAAGTGCAGCAAGAAAGCGGCACGAACGTGCGCTCAAAATGTTAAAGGAGGAACTTGAACATGAATAAATATGAAGATAAACTCAAAAAAATAAAAAAGGATATTCCCGAGTATCCAAAAACCTTAGATCCGAAAGTTTTAGAAGCTGCTCACAAAGCACCACGCAGCAAGCGACCGGGATTTCCAAAACTGCTTATCCCCTCATTATTAACAGTGACAGCAATTGCTTTATCCACCTTTTTTGTTACAAAATATGTTTACTATTGGAATAATCCTGTAAATTCTTCTAGCGACACTTCTGATCCGACTGATAAATCAAGTGAACCAACAAATCGTGATTTTGCCGTAATGAAAAGTTTATCAATAGACGGAACCTCATTAGATCCTGATGTCATTGGTGAGGGACGCTACGGATATATGGATATTATTTTTGTCGATTCTCATAATAGTCTTAATATGACAATTACTAAATATGCAGAAGAAGCACAGCCAACACTTAATGATTTGACGTTTGAGATTAAAGATAATGATGATTTTTTTGATGACAATGTTTTATTAATAGTACCTTTTGCACACACCAGTAGTGAAACAGAAATTTCGCTTGAAGGACTTGATATTGCCGGAAATAATGAGCCAACAAAGATACACTTCGACATTTTTTCCCCTGAATTCAATGATATGGACGTGCTCGTTCAATTTAATGTTGTAGTAATTGGTACATGGGCGAGCGAATCATTAAATAAAGGTTTATTTGAAATAATTGTTCATAACACTTTAGATAATAGTAATAAATCGGTTTTTTATGGACATAATTCAATAACAAATGATAATTCTGAAACTCCGAGCGAGAAAGAAAATGAAGAGTCAATTCAACAATCCTTTATTGTCAAAAAAAGTTTATCAATAGATGGAACTTCTTTAGCGCCAGATGTTACTACCGAAGGACGTTACGGATATATGGATATTGTGTTTGTTGATTCACTTACCACTCTGAACGCGACAATCACTAAATATGCAGAAGAAGCTCAACCAACGCTTAGTGATTTGACGTTTGACATCAAAGATGATGATGACTTTTTCATTGACAATGTATTATTAATCGTACCTTTTGCACACACAAGTACGGAAATCGACATATCGCTTCAAAATGTTTATTTATCTGAAAATGAAGAAAAAACTAAACTACATTTTGATGTTTATTCACCAGAGTTTAATGATATGGATGTTCTTGTTCAATTTCATATAGTTACAATTGAGAAAGATTATGAAGTGTTTTTAAATAATTCTAAATTTAAAATCATTGTCAACAATACTTTTGACAACAGTAACAAATCCGTATTTTATAGGGATTAAAATATTTTTTTAAGCAACTTAAGTTTATTGCATTTATTACATATCGAATAAGGTAAAAACGATTTCAAAGTTCGGATTTTTTGAATTTTGAAAAAATGATGGTTTTTGAATTTTGCGACTTTAACTTAATCAAAAAACGCATTGGGGAAAAGTTTTTTTGCGTAGATAAAACTTTGAAAATCAAAATAAACTATTTTCAGTTATAAATTACACCTATTTTAAAAAAAACAGCATGTAAATTTAAACACATTGTTTTTATTTTGTTCACAAAAACAGTAAAAATTGTTTACAACTAATGTGAAGGTGTGTATAATAAAGTTATGCTATTTAAAAAGGGGGAGTTGAAATGGCTACAAAATATGGGATTGAACTTAGAAAGATGAGAGTAGAGAGAGGTGAAACTTTAAGAGATATGGCGAATAAAGTTGGATTGTCTATTTCCTATTTAAGTTCTATTGAAAATGGGTTAAGAAATATACCAAGTGATTTAACAAATAAAATTGTTGAAATATATTCTTTAAACAAAGAGGAAGTTTTAAAACTTCAAAATGCTGAAAAGATATCAGTAAAAGAAGTAAGTATAAAATTGGATAATTTAAATAAAGAACAAAAAGAATTGGCACTTCTATTATCAAGAAAATTACAGGACGTTGACAATGCAGAAGAGTTAATAAAAATAATTTTAAAGGAGGGAGGCGATGAATGATTATTACGAAGCGAATCCTATGTCGATCGAAAAAATAAGAGACTTTGCTACCGCTATAAGAAGGATATTGGGAATTAGTGTTGATGCACCTATTGATTTTGAATATCATTTAGATTTACTTTCGTTAAAGTTTGATGAAACAAATTTTAACTATACAGTTGTTCCAGATGATTATGGACATTTTTCTGAAAATATAGAAGCATACACTAATACTAAAACGGGCGAGATTTTCATTAAAGAAAGTGTATATAAAGAATTAAAAATACCAAACTCGCGAAGCAATTTTACAGTAGCCCATGAAGTAGGTCACTATTTTTTACATCATTTGTTAGGTGCGGTTCTACCACGTAGTACTAAACCTGAAAAAGCTTATTTAAGTCCAGAATGGCAGGCGGATCAATTTGCAGCGGAATTTTTAATGCCATTGGAAGGTATAAAAAATCTAACTATTGATGAAATAATGTTCAAATATAATGTTTCACGTCAAGCAGCGGAAACAAGATTTAATAAAACACGATAAGAAAAGGCTCTAAAACTGCGCAACAATTTTAGAGCCCGCCGTGGTAAAAAACCACTATGCAATTGCATCTTACCACGGCCACGACTAAAAAATCAAAGAATACGGAGGTTTAAGTGGTAGATGAAGTTAAAAAAGTAAGAGATGATTTTCAAGCATTTCTTGTTGATGGCGCTGAATTTACTGGACCGGAAGATTATCCTGTTATAAAAGAATGGATGATATCTGATGAATTCCCAGAAAAAATTGTGCCGTTTAACAAAATAAAAGAAACAAAAAATATTGAAGACTACTATATATGTTTTTATTGTCAAGATGTTGACTTTTTGCGTATAAAAAGAAATCCTAGGCGTTATATTGGGATGTTACAAAAAAGCAAAGGAATTATAGGTTTAGACTTTAGTGTCTATATTGATATGCCAAAAATAGTGCAGAAAAAACAAATGTTCGACAATTTAGCACTAACTTATTTTTATGGCGCTAACGGGATCAAGGTTATCCCAAACATAAGATATGGTATTGATGAATTAACAGATGATTTTTTAAATGCAATTCCCAAAGGTCATCTAATAGCCATAGGGACGTATGGTTTTATAAAAACAGTCAAAGAACAAAATGTTTGGTTTGAGCATATTAACAAAATTATTGAAACACTGGAACCTAAAGGTATTATTGTTTATGGTTCATTGCCCAAAGATTTTAAAAGTTGGCTGGAGTTAAATAATATTAAATTTAAAGTATATGAATCTTATCATTCAAAAAGAATGCGGGAGGTGAAGAATAATGTCAACAAAGGGTAAGAGCAATTTATATGGGAGAGGAAAGCGTGGAAAACCAGATAGTAAAATTGGTTATAAATATGCAAAGTATTTAAGTAGTAATAAGGAATTGGAGCATATTAATAAACATGGCATTCGAGAAATGAATCTAACGCCTAATCAGTATAAATCCAGAGCCGTTGCATTTGCTAACAAGGTTGATGAAATAAATCATGTTAGTTTTACAAGTGAACGAGGATTAACTTATAAGTATTCCTTAACCACGGGAGAATATGCAATAATTACTAAGGGAGGCATAATTGCTACATATTTCAAAATTGATGAAAAAAGATGGGAAAGGTTGGTTGATCAATATGAGAAGAGATAGAAATGAATTAAAAGCATTAAAAAACGAAAGATTGTGTCCGGTGTGTGGTGAAACAACACTTAAGTATTATACTGATATTTGTCTTGTCTGTGGATGGGAACATGACTTTTTACAATCAGATGACCATAACTTGGATAAAGTTGCCAACAATTTATCAGTTAATGATGCAAAAGAATGGTTTAACTTAAAACGAACACTTGACCCAAACTATAGGTGGGAAGACTACTCAAGAGCTGATGGTAACCCAACCAAAGATGATTTAGAAAATTTAAGAATAAAAGTAAAAGGAAAAGACTGATTTAAAATTTCGTCACTATTGTATTTATAATAATTTAGTAAAAGTTTCTTGATTTTTTGTAATAAACTTCCTTTTTTGGCGTAGATAAAAATCTAAAAAGTAAAATCCCGTAAGTTGTGGCACGATGCGGTAATAAATAAGGTTTCGAAAAACGCGTTTTTAAGCCAGAATAAGATGTAGTAAGACGTGGTAAGGTGTGGTAAGATGACTTGCGATAAACTGGCAGGGGGCACCAGATTAGAAGACATACTTTGATACAAAAAATCAAAGGTGGAATTCATAGAAAAAATGGCCTAAAAAGGGTGTTTTTTTATTATATTTTCAACATTTTGGAGCGTTCGAACAATAAAATATGACATAGAAATTGATGCTTTTCAAAAAGAACTTAAAAACTTAAATTCAACTTGTTTCAATTTATTAATAATGGATTATTTAAAAAGATAAATAGAATTTTTATAAGACAATATTGTATGACTTCAACCGAAGTAACAATAAGTAACAATTATTTTTATGAAAATCAGTTACAATATAGTTGGTTGATTTATGGAGTTCAAAAATAAACTTAAAAAACTTAGAATTGAAGCGGGCCTTTCTCAACAGGCCTTAGCGTATGCTGTTCACGTTTCTAGAAGCGCAATTGCTAAATATGAAAACGGTGGTGGAAAGCCCAGCGAAGAAACACTAAAACTAATTGCTGATTATTTTAATGTTGACATAAGTTATTTAAATGATGATGAGGAAATTAAGAAAACAAAAAGACCAATTGTTGGATTTATTATTACTCTTGCATGTGGCGTTATCTTTGTTATTGCCGCTGCCATTGCTTCTATCTTTTATAATCAAATGAAATTATCAGTTTCCTTTTCTGATTCTTTAAAAGCAATGGCGTTTTTATTTATTATTATTGTTTCTTTAATTTTTGTTGGTATAACGTCTATTACCGGATATTTATTAATGACTATCAAGACGGGCAAAAAGAAGCTGAAACCAACATTAGTATCAACAATTCCTTTAGTAGTTGCTCTTATCATAGGTATTACTGGTATTGTTACTACAAGAATTCAATATGAAGACTATAAAACATTCACAATAGAAAAATGGATGAATGCATACAATAATCACGATTATCGTGGATTACTCATTTATTCTTTTTTAGATAAATACGATATTAGTGGCTATGGTCTTCAAGAAACAAAAGATTTACTTGGCACTCCAGATCAAACTAATGAAATAACACTTGAAACATATCCACCTCAATATGGTGGTGTCATATACATTTACGATTTGGGATATTATAAAGACTATATGGATCCTACGACATTTGAGATTACATTCAATCAAAATAACCATGTTGTTTCTTATGAAGTAGTTTCACATTAATAACTATTATTCATTAAGAAAATATGAAAAAGATTACTCTTCTAGTTGCTATCTCTACTCTCATTTTAACAGCTTGTCATAACGATAATCGCTATGTTGAAAATTCTTTTTTTGATGGCAAATTACTAAAAAATGAAGAAATAAGTGACTTACCTGAACCACTAGGGAATGCTCTTCTTTATTTCAAAGGATATGGTTTTACCAATCCTAGAGCTCATATTGATTCTTCTATGGTTAGTAGTGATTACGCAAATATGTATGCTAGAAGCATATATAATTATCTAAAAGAGAGGTCTTTTAAATATTTATACACTGTTAGCGGAACTAATATGTATAACACTCCAGCGGTTAGCAAATATTCTTACAACTTGAAAGAGTCGTCTAGTTTTACCGAGTTTATGGTAGATAAATATTATTCTGGTGGGAGTGTTATTAATAATCCATGGGTCTTTGTATTTTCAAATGGAGATTTTGTCGAAAACGATCTTGGCGATAAATGTTTGCAATCCGCACATTGCATCGTCATTTCAAAAGAAGCTTTTTATACATATCAATATAACGATAAGACCATCAATTATTCTTATTTTGTTGAATTAGATACACATTCTATTTATTGGCATTGCGAGGCATAAAAATTCATTTTTGGCTGGGAACGAAATCGCTATAGATTAAGATAAAAAATGTTCTAAAATTTAGTTGCGTGAATTGAGTCAATTTGAGTTTTTGTATCAAAATTGGTTCACAAATCCAGTTATTAATTAACACTCATTATATGGGTGTTTTTTATTTTTTGGTGTCTATTTGGTGTCCAAGTTGTCAATTTCAATAAAGTCAAGACTATCCAAAATATAAACATTATCAGTCTTATTTATGTGGAAGTATACATTTAATGTAATGGTCTTATTAGCGTGGCTAATGCGTTCACTAACCTTACCAATTTAATCTAGTGTTAAATCCAAGGTTATCTAAAAAAGATGAGGAGTATGTGAATTCGCCATTGAAAAGCGAGTATTTCAACTCGCCGTCGTTAGTTTCAAACGATCCCTTATTACAAACTAACAAATTTCAATGGTAATCGAGGGTTGCAAATACTCCCGGGATTTTAATCTAGTGTCGTTCTTGCATCTTCTAGAACTCATATCGTGGGGGAGTTAAGATTCTGCTTACTCCAAAATTCTTAGCTAATAAGGGAAAGAGTCAATAGAATTGACAATTAAAAAGCCCCATTCAACAAGGAATGGGGGCCATCCGCAGATGGTTAATTCTAAGAAGTGATGTAGTTACTACAACGACTATAACAAATAAAGAATTTATTGTAAATAAACAAGCCATTAGAGCCTTTATCTTGTAACTTTACGAAAGAACAAGGAAGAAATAACAATAAAAAGGTAATATAATATAAACCACTTGCATATTCTTTTTATTTAGTCTAATATTACTGAGTAAATACAATTTACAAAGTAAACTTCAAATTCTCTGGAGTGGGTACGCCCACTCTTTATTTTACGGGGAGGACTATGGACTTAAATTTATTACAACCAAAAGTAGAAGAAATCTTAAAAGAACTAGGCTTTCGTTTAAATCGACTTTATTACACAAACGAAGGAAATGACCGTTACTTAAGAGTAATTGTTGATAAGTATCATTATAAAATTAGCCTTGATGAAATTGTGACCATCAGTGAAAGCATCGATAACTTACTCGACTTAAATGATGAAGAAGAAGCCTTCATCCTTGATGTAACAACAACCGGGGCAGAAAAAGAAATAATGATCGATGAAATTAAAGATTACACGAATGAGTTCATTGAAATAACGATGCTTGACGGCATTAAAGGTCCCCCGAAGATAAAAGGCACACTCCACGAAGTAAATGATAGCGAATTAACGCTACTAATAAATCAAAAAGGGCGCATTAAAAAACAAGTAATCGCGCAAAATGTTATCAAACAAATAAATCGCGCAATTAAATTTAAAAAGGATTAACTATTATGGCAAGAATGACAAAATCAGTACAAAAACAAAAAGAAAAACGTTATCAAGGAATGCTTGAAACATTTAAAGAAGTCGCTGAAAAACATAACTTAAAAGAAGAAGTTGTAATCGATATCTTTAAAAAAGCTGTCCGTAACGTTTTCGCTCGTCAACATGGCGGCGATGACGTCCATGTCGAAGTCTTTATCAATGAAGAAATGCTCGACTTTGAAGCTCGGCTTTTAAAAGTAGTCGTCGCAAGTGATGACGACATTGAAGATGACGCCTTAGAAATAAGTCTTGACGAAGCTAAAAAACATGACGCTATGGCTAATATAGGCGACAATGTCGTCGTTGAACGCAGCTTTTTAGCAAACTTTTCCACTCGTGTTTCCACAAACGTGGCCCAAAACTTCCGTCAACAATTAATCGAACTTGAGAAAGAACAACTCTTTAATCTCTTTAAAGATAAAATTGGTGAACTCGTTAAAGGAACAGTCGAGAAAAACGAAAAAACAACTTATATTAACTTATTAGGAATTACGAATGTGTTCTTTGATGAACGCGGTAAAGAAGCAATTCCTGGAGAAGTATTCCGTAATGGCCAAGAATTAAACTTCTATATTGTTGATGTTGTAAGTGGCGCTAAAGGTGCAAGCATTATCATCAGCAGAAGCCATCCAAACTTTGTGAAAAGACTCATGGAACGGGAAATTCATGAAATTTATGATGGCACCATCGTTATTCATGATATCGTCCGTGAACAAGGCGAACGCGTAAAAGTCGCTGTTGAAAGCCTTGATCCAAACGTTGACCCTGTGGGTAGCTGTATTGGCCCAAATGCGAGCCGGATTCAAAAAATTACCGCTGAACTTGGTCCTGATGGTCGTAAGGAAAAAATTGATATTATTCCATGGTCTAAAAACCCGGCTATTTACATCTTTGAAGCGTTCCGTCCGGCGACCCCGCTTGGTTTAAATATTGATACCGAAGCTAAAACTGCTCAAGTAATCTTTGCTGACGAAGAAAAAGGAAAAGCCTTTGGCTTCCGCGGCGCTAATATCCGTTTAGCCTCAAAATTAACCGGCTATACTTTAAGTATCTTTGATATGCATGAAGCAATGGAACAAAATATTACGTTCCAAACGAAAGCTGATATTGAATACGAAGAACGCATCGCTGAACAAGAAAGAACGCGCGAACGCTTAATGCGCGAACTCGCTCGCAGCGAAGAAGTTGCCCAACGCGTCGCTGAACAAAAACAATTACTTGATGATGAAGTAAATGCTTTAGGTGATGACGCCTTCTTACCAAAAGAAGAAACCTATAAAGAAGAAACTGCTTGGGACGAAATTGCGTTAAAAGAAGAACCAACACCAGTCCAAGAACAAGAAGTTGAACCAGAACCAGTTGTCACCCAAGTTAAAACTACGATTTCGCTTGCCGATTTAGAAGCCGAACTTGCCAAAGAAAAAGAAAAAGAAGAAGCACGCGAAAAAGCGCAAGCAAGACGTGAAGAAAGAAGACGTAAACCAGAAGCAAAACCACAACCAGAAGTTATTGAACCAACGATCAGTGGGCCAAAAATGGAAATCTATACCGAAGAAGAATTACGTGAACTTGAACAAGAAAGTCAAGAAGTCTACGAAGACGATGATATCGATTACGAAGACTTTGATGAATATTACGAATAGTTAAATGAAAGGAGAACCCATGAAAAAAGTTGTGATCCGCAAATGTATTGTCACCGGTGAAAGCCATGAGAAAAAGGCGCTTATTCGTGTGGTTCGCACCCCAAGTGGCGAAGTCGTAATTGATAAAACTGGACGTTTAAATGGCCGCGGTGCATATATTGTACGGCGAAAAGATGCGATTTTAAGCGCCCAAAAGAAAAACTTATTTGCAAGGGTCCTAGCGGTAGAAGTTAAAGAAGATCTCTACCTTGACCTTTTGGAGCTAGCGGGTGAATAAAAGCCTTAATTCCTTTCTCCATCTTATTAAACGAAGTAATGTCATTAAGCTTGGTAGTGATTACTTAACGCTTAAAAATAAGCCGCGCCTCCATCTCGTCTTAATAAGTACAACCATCAGTGAACAAAGTAAGAAGCAAGTTATAAACTTTCTATTAAGTAATAACATTCCTTACTATGATGTCCATGCGAACATCTTCACAAGTTTATATCCTGGCAAAAGTGTCAAAGTGATGACCATCACTAACAAAGATAGTGCTAGGAAAATCGCAAATCTAATGAAAGAAGGTGAATCTTATGAGTGAAATTAGACGCATAAGTAATTTAAGTGCGCAAAGTAAAAAGGTGACTGGACCGTATGTCGAAGAAAGAAAACTATATTACTATGGCCCCCTTAAAGTAAGTGATTTAGCGAAATTATTAAAATTATCCGAAGCGCAAATTATTAAAAATCTCTTTATGAAAAAACAAATGGTGACGATTAATAATATTCTTAGCACAGAAACAATAGCCGAATTATGCTTAGATTTTAATTATGACTTTGAATTAGTCGAAGAAAGTGATGACGGCCTTGATGTAAATCTAGCCGCAATCATTGATCCGCCCGAAGACTTAAAACCACGCCCCCCAGTAGTGACCATTATGGGCCACGTTGATCACGGGAAAACAACATTAATTGATACGATCCGTAGTTCAAACGTTGTCGGCGGAGAAGCGGGTTCGATTACGCAAGCAATTGGAGCGTATCAGAAAGAAATCCACGGTAAAAAAATTACCTTTATCGACACACCAGGGCACGAAGCCTTTACCGCGATGCGCAGTCGCGGTACTAAAGTTACCGATATTGTTATTTTAGTGGTAGCCGCCGATGACGGCGTTATGCCGCAAACGATTGAAGCAATCGACCACGCCCGCGCCGCCAATGTTCCAATTATTGTCGCCGTTAATAAAATTGATAAATTAGGCGCCGACGTTAATAAAGTTAAAAATGAACTTTTAGCGCAAAACGTCATCGCGGAAGAATTTGGGGGCGACATTGTTTTCCAAGGCGTATCCGCGAAAAAAGGAACGGGTATTGAAGACTTACTCGACGCCATCTTAGTAACTAGCGAAATGCTTGAATTAAAGGCAAACCCCCATCGTTATGCTTACGGAACAGTCCTTGAAGCAAAACTTGAACGAGGCGAAGGTCCTAAAGCAACGCTCCTTATTGAAAACGGCACTCTTTTAGGGAAAGATTTTGTCGTCGCGGGTGCAAGTTATGGGAAAATTCGCCGTATGACCAATGAACATAACAAAGTCTTAAAGCAAGCCGGACCAGCAACCCCGGTTAGCATTATTGGGCTTGACGAAGTACCAGAAGCCGGTGATAACTTCATCGCTTTTGAAACTGAAAAAGAAGCAAAAGAACTCGCGATGAAACGCAAACAAGCTAAAATTGACGAAATGCGCGGTAGTAGTGAAGGCTTAAAGTTAAGTGATCTCCACCAAAAAATTAGTGAAGGCGAACTTATTGTCTTAAATGTCATTATTAAAGCTGATAATAGTGGTTCCGCTGAAGCTGTGCGCTCGAGTTTAGAAAAAATCAACGTCGAAGGCATTAAACTTAATGTTATTCGCGCTAGTGCGGGGCAAATTACCGAAAGTGACGTCTTACTAGCAACCGCGAGTAATGCGATAATTTACGGCTTTAATATTCGGCCATCAGCGCAAGTACGCGACTTAGCCGAACGTAATAAAATTGAAATTCATCTCCACCGCGTTATTTACGCCTTACTTGAACAAACGGAAGCAGCCCTTAAAGGGTTACTTAAACCCGAATACGAAGAAAGAGTTACCGGTCAAGCTGAAGTACGGGCTATTTGGCACGCTAGTAAGGTTGGAACAATTGCTGGTTCTTATGTATTAAGTGGTGTTTTAAAACGTGATCAATCCGCACGCCTATTACGTGATGGTGTTATTATTTACGAAGGTAAAATTGCGACAATGAAACACGGTAAAAATGATGTGCGGGAAAGTCGGGCAGGTTTTGAATGCGGAATGACTTTATTAAACTATAACGACATTAAAGAAGGCGACATTATTGAAGGCTTTGCAATGATGGAGGTTAAAAATGTCTAAACATGGCAAAAGCCGTAATGAATCATTAATGCTTCGCTATTTAAGTGAGACGATTAGTTATAAAGTTAGTGATCCAAGTTTAGGGATAACAACTGTTACCGCTGTTGAAATAACAAATGACTATAGTTACGCTAAAGTTTATGTTAGTTTCTTAGGTGACGGAGATGTTAATCCGAAAATGGAAACTTTAAAAGCCGCCGCTGGTTTTATTCGCCATGAAGTTGCACAAAAAATGCAAATTCGCAAGATGCCAGAATTACGCTTTATTTATGATGATACGTTAGAAAAAGCTGCAAGGATTGAAGAAATACTTAAACGGACAAAAAAATAAATTAAAGAAAAACCTCTTAACTTATAAAGAGGTTTTTTTCTTCGTCTATTTTACTATTTTCTCTAAATGATAATGTTCAATATTTGCGTCCAAATAAGGTTCACCTTTTACAATATACCCCCGTTTTTCATAAAACGCACGTAAATGTTTTTGGCCCCCAATCATTATTGTTAAGGGCCGATATTTAACTGTTAATAAGTTTTCAAGGTAATCAAGCATTAAAGAGGCTAAACCTTTATTTCGTTCATGTTCCATAACGGCAATCCTTCCGATGGTTGCAATCCGGCTTTTCTTATTAATTTTATAACGTATCGTCGCAATTGGCTTTTCTTTGCGATATAAAACATAAGTTGTATAATCTTTTTCATTTTTATCATATTCATCTTCAACTTTAATCTTTTGTTCTTCAATAAATACTTTAAAACGAACATACATTGCATCATTAAATTGGGCAGGGGTGAAAACTTTTACAAAAGTAAGGTCTTCGCCAAAACCTTTTTCAAAAGCGTTATACCACATTGCAAAGGCTTCATCGTTTACCATCATAAGTTCAAAGTTTTTTTGCGCACTTTCATAAGTTTTATAAATACTTATCAATAAGTTTTTAATATCTTCACGCCTTGTTTTTTTATTGTTTGGACATGCGTAATCTAATAAGGGTAAGTTTTTTTCTTTTAATACATTAGTCACTAAATCTTCACTTGTTAAGATAAGCGGACGAATAAAAGTAATATCCGCTCGCTCTAAAAGCATTTTCGGTTGAAAAGTTGCTAGACGCCCGCCACTTATCATATTCATCACTAATGTTTCTAGAGCGTCATCAATGTGATGGGCAAAAGCGACTTTATTTGCCCCTAAGCTATTAGCGACATTATTAATCGCGGCTTTTTTCATTTTTGAACATATTGAACATGGCAGTTTAGAAAGATGTTGCCGTTCTTTTTGGATTTCTAAAATTTGAGCGACATTTTGGGCGTCACTAATGTAAAGCGTATAACCGCGGTCTTTAAAATGATTAATGTAAGAAGCAGCACTAAATAAGGGAAAGCCTAAGTCTAAGATAACAGGGATTAATTCAAAGTCTTTTTTTGAATATTTAGCGTATGTCATTAAAGCTTCAAATAACACAATTGAGTCTTTGCCCCCGCTAATGCCAACGACAATCTTATCCCCATTATTAATAAGGTTAAACGTTTCATCGGCTTTTTTAATTTTTGCTAATAGTTCACGGAAATATTTCATTATCTAATCCATCCGGTTTATATTATAATATAAAAGCACATGAGAACAT